>JALGWA010000318.1 GCA_025774425.1 bacterium | reverse complement strand
CTGGCATGTATTTCTGCCGAGTCAGTACGGGGGAGCAAACGGAGGTGAAGAAGATTGTACTTGTGAAAAGGGGGCAACTGAGATGAAGATGCTCTGTATTCTCTGCCTAACAATGGTTAGTCTGTCTGCCTCCACGTGCCTGAGCGGACAGAATCTCGACGCCAAGGTCGCGGTACATGTCGTGTCCCACGAGGCTCGGCGCACTTGTAGCAAGAACATTCCGGCGATTTCAGACTGCGAGGACATCATAACAACGTACGCTGGCTGCGGCGATGTGGACTTCTTTGTCGTATTCTATGACCTTGGAGGCTACACGGGCTTCAACTACTCGGTCACCTGGCCCGGGGATTGGAGCACGTGCAGTTTCACAAGCTGCAGCGACTTCGTGATCGGAGGAATCGTCTCTCCGGGGGACAGCATAGCCCAGACCTGGACGGATTGCGATTCGTCTTCTGTGTGCATCACGGGATTCGGATGGATAGGAGATATCGAGACCTCCGGCTACATAACGATTGGCCCATTCCCGGGTGCCAATATCGACATCGCCGACTGTAACTTCGATGTGGACACCACCAGCGCAGCATACAGAGCTGGCGTTTGTGGAGCCACTGGTGACGATCCCTGTGAAGGCGGCGAGGGCGGCCGCGAGGGAGGAGGCACCGAAGGCGGAATCAGGGAGAGATTTAGCTTGACTACCGAACGATTGTTTGGTATATTGTCCCCGGAGGTGGAAACGGCATATGAGAGAACTAACCGGAAGGCAGAGAGAGATCCTGGAGTACATCATCTCCTGCGTCCGCGGGGAGGAGCGGTTTCCCTCGTATCGCGAGATAGGCAGGCGCTTCCGGCTCTCCTCGTCGGCAACCGTGAGCCAGCACCTCGAGGCCCTCGTGAGGAAGGGCTTCCTGGAGAAGGCGGGCCGGCGCCTCATGCTCTCGGCCGACCTCAGGCCCGCGCGCGGGGTCCCCGTGGTGGGCCGCGTGGCCGCGGGTACGCCCATTACGGCGATAGAGAACAGGGAGGGCTACGTGGACGTGGCGAGCCTGTTCGGCGATGACGCCGACTACTTCGCCGTGTGCGTCGAGGGCGACAGCATGGCGGATGCGGGCATCCTGGAGGGCGACTACGTCATCGTCAGGCGCCAGGACGATGTCGCGAGCGGCGACACCGTGGTGGCCTATGTGGGCGATGAGATGGAGGCCACGGTCAAGGTGTTCAGGCGGAGGGGCAAGACGATAGAGCTCGAGCCCAGGAACGATGCCTACCGGCCCATGAGGTTCGGGCCGGGCTCGGGCCGGGTGAGAATCGCGGGCAAGGTCGTGGGGCTCGTCAGAAAGATGAGATGAGGCGGCAATGCTGGTCGAGAGGATCGATGAGCGCATCAAGGTGCGGGCGGACTTCAAGGGCGGGAGCGTCAGGCCCATCGTCTTCACCAGGAAGGGCCAGATACACAGGGTAACCGAGGTCAACGCGCGCTGGGTGGACCGGGAGGGGGAAGCCAAGATCCACTACTTCTCGGTGACGTCGGACTCCGGCGATGTCTACCAGATTCACTTCAACACGGGCGACATGACCTGGACGCTGGACATGGTGATGGTGGAGGCATGAGGCGGAGCATGAAGACCATCATGTACCTCGACATCGACGCCTTCTTCCCATCGGTGGAGGAGGCCAAGTTCCCTCACCTCAAGGGCAGGCCCGTCGTGGTGGGCTCGGGCGTGGTGGCGAGCTCCAGCTACGAGGCCCGCCGCCGCGGCGTCTACACGGGCCAGCCCATCCGGCGCGCCCTCGAGACCGAGCCCGGGACGGTCGTCCTCAAGGGCCACCGGGCGACCTACGAGGCCTTCGCCCGGGAGGTATTCGACTACTGCCGCGACTTGACGCCGGTCGTGGAAGAATACCTCGACGAGGCCTTCTGCGATCTCACTGGAACCCCGGCCGCGGCGCGGGACCCCCGGGAGGTCGCGCGCGAGCTCAGGGCGCGCATCCGCCGCGCCCTGGGCCTCACGGTCACGGTGGGGTTCGGCTCGAACAGGATGGTCGCGAAGCTCGCGGCCAAGGACGCCAAGCCCGACGGGGTCGGCGTCGTACCCCACGGGGAGGAAGAGCAATTCATGGAGGGGCGCCCCATCGGTGACGTGCCGGGCATCGGGCGGAAGACGGGGCGCCTCCTCGAAGGCATGAACATAACTACGGTGGGCGATCTCAAGAGTTTTCCCTTCTCGTTCCTCGAGAAGATCTTCGGCGCCAACGGCGCGCTGGTCTATCATCGCCTCAGGGGGCGCGAGCCGCAACTCCCACCCAAGCTTCCGCGCTCCATCTCGAGGGAGACCAGCTTCCCCAAGGACACGACGGATGCCGAGGAGATCCGGAGCGTGCTGCAGTACCTGGTGGAGAGGGCGTGCCGCAGCGCCCGCGCGCTCCGCCTCGTACCCGGAACCGTCAGGGTGCGCGCCCGCTACGGGGACGGCTCCCGCGAGTCGGCGCAGGCGCCGTTTGCCGGTTCGGCCGTTCTCGATTCCCACTTGTTTGAGATCGCCCACTCGACTTTCTTACGTATTTGGAAGCGGTGTCGCCTCCACCTGGTGGGGGTGACGCTCGCCAATCTCGTGCGGTGTGAGGCGGTGGAACAGCATCTCTACGAGTCACGCGAGGAGTCGCTGGGGAGGCTCTACGCGACGCTCGATGACATCCGGTCGAGGTACGGCCACTCATCGGTGATTGCAGGCGCGTCCATCAACCTCATGAACCGCCTGGAGCGTGATTCGTATGGCTACATCCTACGTACCCCTTCGCTTACGAAGTAGGTACTCGCTGCTCGGCGGGACCGTTTCCGCGGCGGACCTCGGCGCACACCTGGCGCGCCTGGGCTTCGGCGCCGGCGCCATGGTCGATGCCGGCAACGTCTGCGGCGCCGTGGACTTCTACACCGGCATGGTCGCCGAAGGCGTAAAGCCCATCCTCGGCGCCGAGGTCGAATGCAAGGCGACGGGCGCGCG
>JALGWA010000317.1 GCA_025774425.1 bacterium | reverse complement strand
CAGGGGGGAGTCATGGCCTGCAGAATATCTGTTTTTTTGTGCTTGTTTGTATTCGTAGTGGTGTTCTCGGGGATGGCCGCCGCGCTCGGCGGGCCGGCCTACCTCGTGGAGATCGATCTCCGGGGCGTGGAGGCGCCGGCGCTCCGGGCGCTTGACGGGCCGGGGTTCGACGGCCTCAGGCTCGCCGGCCGGACGGCTGGTACGGTCTTCCTCCATGCGTCTGCGGAAGACCTGGGGAGGCTTGCGGAGGCGGGGGTCGAGTTCGACGTCATAGCCGAGGAGAGCCGCGACCTCGAGTACTACATCGTCGGCGACGACCCGGGACTGGAAGAGGCGCTCGAGTGGTCGGAGGCCGAGGTTCTGCTGGACCGCCGCGATTACCGCCTCATCGCCGTGAGCCCGCCAGCCTCCTTTTGGATTCATCGCCTCCCGTCCAAGCGGCGGCTGGGTTCCGCCGACGGCCCGGCGGCTCCCCTGCGGCTTGCGGAGGGGATGTCAGTCGAAGCTGCGCCCGGCGTTTTCACCTACAGCCCGGCCGTGCAGTCGATGGTCGACCTGGTGTCCCAGTCCAGGCTCTACGAGACCGTCCGGGAACTGTCCGGCGAGACATCGGTCACCGTCGGCGGGCTGGACTACACCATCGACACCCGCTATTCGCCGACGCAGCTCTGCAAGGTGGCGGGCCTGTACCTCAAGGAGAGGTTCGAAGCGCTCGGGCTAGAGACCGAGATCCACTACTTCAATTTCCTGAGGACGCTCAAGTCGATGCACTTCCCGGCGGGCGGCGCGAAGGGCTGGTCCGTCGGCAGGAACGGCGTCATACTCCACACGGAGGACAGCGGCGGGGTCTGGGACACCCAGGACTCCGGCCGGGACATCGCCCTCAACGACGTCTTCATGCTTGACGATCAGAGGGGCTGCATCGCCGCAAACGGCGGTGTGATTCTCCATACCGACGACGGCGGTCTCGCCTGGCAGGAGGCCGCGACCCCGACGGGCGCGGACCTCAATAAGGTCTGCATGACCGGCGCCGGCACGGCTTACTGCTGCGGGGCGGGCGGCGTGATGCTCAAGTCGACGGACGGCGGCGCCACATGGTTTTCTCTCCCGAGCGGGACGGCGAATGACCTCAATGGTCTCGCGTTCGTCGATTCGGCGGAGGGCTGGGCCGTCGGCGATGGCGGGAAGATCATATACACTACGGATGCGGGACTGTCCTGGAATGATGCGGCCTCGCCGACCTCGGACGATCTCATGGACGTCACCTTCGCAGGCGCGCTCACCGGCTGGATCAGCACTGCGACGGGCAAGGTGCTCAAGACGGAGGACGGCGCTTCCTGGCGGGAAGTCGAGACACCGGTTACGACTTCACTGCGCTCGGTCTGCTTCGCCCCCGACGGGCTGACCGGCTGGGCAGCCGGGCCTTCCGGCGCGGTCGTCAAGACCTATGACGGGGGAGACACGTGGAGTGACATCAGCATATACAGCGAGCCCACTCTCTGGGACATCCACTTCGTAGACGCCGACGAGGGATGGGTCTGCGGCAACGCCTGCCTGATGCACAGCACGGACGGCGGCCTCGACTGGGACAACCAGAGGCCGAACGTGCGTGACGGCGACATGAACATCGTCGCCACCAAGCCGGGGACGGTCAGCGCCGACGAGATCTACATCATTTGCGGTCACTATGATTGCACGTCCAACAACCCTTCCTACGATGCTCCCGGGGCGGACGACAACGCCACGGGCACCCTGGCGGCGCTGGAGGCCGCGCACGTGCTCCGCGACTACGACTACGAGGCGACCATAAGGTTCATCTGCTTCTCGCGGGAGGAGCAGGGGCTCGTCGGAAGCGACGCATACGCGGGAATGATAGCCGGCCGCGGGGACAGCGTGGTCGGCGTGCTCAACTTCGACATGATCGGCTATGTCGACGAACAGCCGGAGGAGATCGAGATCATCTACGACGACCAGTCGGTCGGGGTCGCGTCGGCCTTCGGCCAGGCCGTGGATCTCTATGTGCCCGCCCTGGATTACCGCCTCCGAAAGGACCCGGGGTCGCGCTACAGCGATCACGCCTCCTTCTGGGACCGGGGCTACCCGGCCTTCTGCGGCATCGAGGACTCGCCTCCCGTCAATCCCTACTACCACCGCACCAGCGACAGGATAGGCACCCTCGACTTCGACTTCTACGTGGATGTCGTCAGGGCCGGGGTGGCGACGCTGGCGGAGATGGCGCGTATCGACACCACGTCCGCGGGCGTGGCCGCACGGGTCGCGTCGGGCCGCCTCAGGGTGCTCCCCAACCCCTGCATGGGCACGGTGAGGGTGGAGTATGCGGGCGAGGTCGACCCGGGGATGGAGCTGGAGTTCTATGACGTCCAGGGCCGGCTCGTCGGCAGCGTCAGGCCGGAGTCCGAGGGAGGGCGGGCCACGGCGATCTGGCATGCGCAGGACGAGAGCGGCCGTCCCTTGAGTCCCGGAATCTATTTCGTCAAGTCGGCGGGGGAGTCCTACTCCCGCAAGATCATACTGCTGCGATAACCCCGGGGTCAGAGCTCAAAATGCACAGTCCGGCGGGGTCGCACCCGAGGTCCCGCACGCGCCCTAGAACTCGGTCTTCCCGCTGAAGTTGAAGCCCTTTATCTTCATCGCCGGCACGACGTCCGCGCCCTGCCAGGTCGAGATCATGAGCTTCGCATCCTTCGAGATCAGGTCGACGTTTGAGAAGGCGTCGAGCATGCTGTGCGTGAATCTCATGTTCTTCAAGGGGTAGGCGATCTTGCCGCCTTCCACGAAGAAGGTGCCGTCCCTCGTCATGCCCGTGAAGAGCGCGCGCTTGGGATCGAGAAGACCGTTGATGTAATGGAACCTCGTCACGAGTATGCCCCGGTCCAGCGATTCCACCATCTCTTCCACGGTGCTCTCGCCGGTGCCCACGAAGATGTTGAGCGGCAGCGCGTTCGTCTGCTCTCCGGGAGGAAGGGCGTGCCCCGTCGATCGGACGC
>JALGWA010000316.1 GCA_025774425.1 bacterium | reverse complement strand
TCCAGCCACTCGTTCATCCTGATGTTGCTGGCCCGTCTCGCTTCGGAGGAAGCCCGGTCGATATAGAAGAAGAGGTTGCGCCCGGTCGATCCGCCCGTCTCGTCATGGGTGAGATCCGAGCGCGGGTAGCCCTCCGCGATCAAGTCCTCCAGGTTGTCCCTGATGTCGCCCTTGCGAAGAACAGGGAAAGAGCCGAGGTCCTCGATGCTCTCGAAATCCCCGGGCTCGGCTCCGAGGTCTTTGAACACCTTCCTGTAATACGGAACGTTCAGGGCCGCATGCTCCAGCAGTGCTTTCATCTTGGCCCATTGGAAGGCGCGGATCTCATCGGGGTCCATGACCTGCACACGCCGCATCTCGGCCAGGTATTCGAGGACCCTGTCCCGCTTGAGCGCCCGGTAGGCGGGGTAGATGAACTTCCTGATGAGCACGGGATTCATATCGGCGGCATACCTCCTGGTGCAGGCGACATTCTATCAGAGGCCCGGGGGAGCGTCAAGCCACCCCGGGACATCCGGGGGGGACATCCGGGGGGTCAGACCCCTGTGCAGCCGGGGTGGCGGAACTGGCAGACGCAGGGGACTTAAAATCCCCTGGGCCGCACAGCCCGTGTCGGTTCGACTCCGACCCCCGGCACCATTCCTCAAGTTATCTCTCAAATGGATGCCCTAACCACCTAGAGCTACGTGAAATCGCTTGACTAGCGTGCCGGGATACGCTAGTATAATACAGCCGGCGAGAGGTTGGAGTGCGGGGCAGGGAAGCCTGGCTGACCAACTTGCCCGCTTCTTTCGCAGGGAGAGTGACCCCTTCCATAAGGCACTCGGAACGCGACCCTTCGAGCCGTTGCCACACGCGCCCGGATGTCGCATCCTGCCGAGACAGCGTTCGCACTTGGAGCGTGACCTCCGCCGGCCCCGTCATTATACATTGACAGCGCGCCGGCCAGCCCATATGCTTCCTCGGGATTCAAGGGAGGACTGCCAACCTGCACCTCGTGGTCGCGTTCATACTGCTCGCCGCACAGCCCGGCGGCAGACCCGTCACCTATCCCGTGCCGCTCACCACGGCCCAGGCCGAGGCTCGGATCGATTCCCTGGGACGCGACTACATCGAGATGAAGGCCGCCTTCCACCCGCACTGGGCGACGCTCGCCGGCATACCCGGGCATGACGACGGCCTGGCCCGCTACACGCCGCAGAGAGTAAGCCGGTCGCTGCGCAGGGTGTTCGGCATCAAGCGCAAGGCGACGTCCTTCAGCGAGGACAGCCTCTCGATCGCCGTCTGGGTCGACAGGCAGGCCCTGCTCGCGGAGATAGCGACGCACGAGTACTGGTTCGCGGGCCGCGTCCTGTGGAGGCGTTCGCCCCTGCCGTACACCGACGCCATCATCGAGGGCATAACGGGCCTCATGCTGACGAGCGGGGTGGACTCGCTCGGGGAGCATCTCGCCTCACGCCTCGCCGCCGTTGCCAATGTCGCGGCCGACGCCAGGGCGAATATCACCGACCCCATCCGGCTTCACTGCGAGGTCGCCGCCGCCGACCTCCGCGCGTTCCTGCCGTTTCTCGATCCCCGGTCGCTCCCGGCGGACCCGGCCCTCGCGCCGGGCTCGGTCACGGCGGCCGCGGTCCGGGATGCCCACGCAGCCGTCGAGGCGTTCGCCGGTTTCATAGATTCCCTCGGCGCCGCCGGCGACGGCGATTACGCCCTGGGACGGGACGAATACAGCGCCTTTCTCGAGACCGCCTTCATGATCGAAGAGCCTCTCGAAGATCTGCTCACCGGGGCAGAGCGCGCTCTCGAGCAGGCGCATTCGAGGACGGGCGTCCTGAGCCCGGCGCTTTGCTGCGGCGAGATCCTCCGCGCCCGCGACCCGGGCTCGCGGCAAGAGGCGCTCGCCGAGTTCGGCACGAACCTGCGGGCGGCCTATGATCTCATCGCGTCACTCGACCTGCTCGACCTTGTCCCCGCAGACACACTGCTGAGAGTCGTGCCGAGGCCCTCCATGGGGCCCGTACTCGCGGGCGCCCTCTACGCGCCGCCTGCATCCTCGGGGGCGGGCGCGGCAGGCCGGATCTACGTATCGTTCCCTTCGAGCGCCCCCGGGACGTTCGGCTGCGGGGCGCCGCCCGCGCGGACGCCTCTCCGCTCGCATTACCCGGCTCTCCACCCGGCCGAGGTGAGGCTGAGGGACCACCCCTCGGCCATCCGCCGGCGAATACGCTGTCCGGTCGGGCGCGACGGCTGGGATCTTTACTTCAGCATGGCGACCTGGCAGGGCCGTGATGCAGGGCAGGAGGCGAAGGCATGGGCGTACCTCGCCTGGTGCGCGGCGTCGGCCATAGCCGAGATCAAGATCCATACGGGCGAGTTCACGCTCTCCGAGGCCGCCGGCTTCCTCACCGGCCAGACAGGCGTCGCGCCCGCGCAGGCGCTCTGCGAGGTCCGGCGATACGCGGTGGCGCCGGGCAGGGGAATTGGCTATCTTATCGGTAGAAACGAGATCGTGAGGCTCAGGGAGAGGTACAAGAGGGCCAAGAGGGACTCGTTTGACTTGAAGGAGTTTCATGATACACTGCTTTCTTGTGGCCACCTGCCGCCTTATTTGTTATCCATTGAAGTGATGTCGAAGGGCATGGGAAGGGAATAGGGATGCTTGGACGCCCGTCCGCGCTCTGGCAGAGGGGGGAGGACATGCTTAAGAAAGCGGCATACATCGTATCGCTTGCAATCGCGCTCGTGGGCGGGCCGGCCGCCGATTCGCACGCCACCAAGCTCGCCGGCGAGTTCCTTCAGACGGGCATCGGCGCCAAGGCGCTCGGCATGGGAAGCGCGTACGTTTCCGTGGCCGACGACGCCAGCGCGGCTTATTGGAACCCCGCGGGCCTCGTGGGCCAGCAATACCGGCAGATCCTTCTCCAGCATTCGCGGCGCTTCGGGGACCTCGTCAGCTACAACGCAGGAGTCTTCGCGCGGCCGCTTTCGACGGAAGAGGGCAAGGAGTCGGCGGGCGGCGTGAGCATCGTCTGGCTCCGCGTCAGCGACATCGCTTTCACTTCGCATCTCAATGAGCCCGGCGTCGATTTCATAGACGAGGACGGCGACGGTTACTGGGACCCGGGCGAGAAGCGGATCTGGAACCCCAGCCGAGTGCGCTGGGAGAGCGACAACGAAGTCGCAGGGTGGCTCTCCTACGGCAGGCGCGTCAGCCCAGGCGTCGTCCTCGGGGTGAACGGCAAGGTCGTGTGGAAGGAGATCGGCGACATCTCGGCCGCGGGCTTCGGGCTCGACGTGTCGCTCCTGCAGCATATCAGCGAGCGCTGGAGATGGGGCTTCAACCTGCAGGACGCGACGACGACGCCGCTCTACTGGAGCGGCTGGTACAACACCGTGGACTCGACGGGAGTCCCCGTGCGGCGCAAGGTGGACACCAAGGAGACCATATACCCGACCTTCAAGGTCGGCACGTCCTATACGCTCGCATCGGAAGCCATCGCCGGCGAGGTGCTCTTGGCGATCGACATCGATTTCAGGTTCGAGGGGCTCGACGGCAATGAAG
>JALGWA010000315.1 GCA_025774425.1 bacterium | reverse complement strand
TGGTCATGTCGGCGCGCGCCCTCCTCGAGAGAAACCCGGACCCTTCCGAGGAGGAAGTGATGGAGGCGATCTGCGGCAACCTCTGCCGTTGCACGGGCTACAAGCCCATAGTCGGCGCCGTGCTCGAGGCGGCGCGGCGGGAGAAGAAGCATGCCGGATGACCTCATAGGCAAGTCCGTACCGAGGATCGACGGCGTCGAGAAGGTGACGGGAAGCGCCGTCTATACCGACGACATGTCGCTCCCCGGCATGCTCCACGCCAAGATGCTCTTGAGCCCGCATCCACATGCCAGGATCGTGGGCATCGACACGGCCGGGGCGCGGGCGGCGCCGGGGGTCAAGGCCGTTCTCACGGGAGCCGATCTCCCCTATCGCGTCGGCCTCTACATGGTGGACAAGCCCATACTCGCCGACGGGAAGACGCGCTATGCGGGCGAGCCGGTCGCCGCCGTGGCCGCCGTGAGCGAGGACGCGGCCCGCGAGGCCGTCGACCTCATCGACGTCGAGTACGAACTGCTCGAGCCCGTGCTCGACGCCAGGCGGGCCCTGGAGAAGGACTCGCCGCTCGTCCACGAGTACCTGCACACGTATGACTGCGTCAAGGGCGTCTTCTGTCCCGTCGAGAGGACCAACATCGCCAACAGGTTCAGGCTGCGCAAGGGCGACGTCGAGGCGGGCTTCGCCGCGAGCGACAAGGTGATCGAGAACGAGTTCTACGTTCCCCAGGTGCAGCACGTGCCCATGGAGACCCACTCGTCGATCGCCCATTACAAGCCGGACGGGCGCATAGAGATATGGACGTCGGCCCAGTCGCCCTTCGCCGTGCGCGACCTTCTCAGCGCCGCGCTGGGCGTCCCGCACGCCAGGATCAGGGTGGTGGTGCCCACGGTCGGGGGCGGCTTCGGCGGCAAGGCGGGCATACATCTCGAGCCGCTCGTCACCGTTCTCTCCAGGGCCGCCGGCGGGAGGCCCGTCAAGCTCACGGCGACGCGGGCGGAGGAGTTCCAGACCCTCCCTTGCAGGCAGGGCCTGCATGCGAGGATCAAGACGGGCGTCGCATCCGACGGGCGCATTCTCGCCGAGCAGATCGAGTACGTCTGGGACGCCGGCGCCTATGCCGACTACGGCGTCAACATCGGGCGGGCGTCCGGGTACTCGGGCGCGGGCCCCTACGACATAGACAACGTCAGCATCGACTCGCTCACGGTTTACACCAACAAGCCCTTCGGGACGGCCTACCGCGGCTTCGGCCACGTCGAGGTCTTCTGGGCGGTCGAGTCGCAGATGGACATGGTCGCGCATGAGATCGGCATGGATCCTTACGAGTTCAGGATGAAGAACCTGCTCGATGTCGGCTCCAAGACCGTGACGGGCGAGGAGATCGCGGAGTCCACGGGCAGCGTGCGCAAGTGCCTCGAGGCGGTGGCGAAAGGCATCGAGTGGGGCAAGGAACCCGGGAAGCCGGCCGCCGCGGGGAGGATGCGGGGCAAGGGCATCGCCGTGCTGCACAAGGCGCCCGCCATGCCCCCCAACACGGCCTCGAGCGCCATCATCAAGTTCAACGAGGATGCAACCGTGAACGTGATGGTCAGCGGCGTCGACTACGGCCAGGGCACCGCGACCTCGCTATGCCAGATCGCCGCCCATCACCTCAGGTTGCCGCTCGAGAGCATATACTTCGTATGGGCCAAGGACACCGACTACGCGCCGTATGACTGGCAGACGGTCGCCAGCAGGTTCACCGTGATGGGCGGGCTGTGCATAGAGCGGGCGGCGGCCGACGCGATCGCCCAGATCAAGCAGACGGCCGCAGAGGCGCTCGGCGTTTCCGAGGGCGACCTCGACCACGGCGGGGGCAGGGTGTTCGTCCGCGGCGACGAGTCCAGGGGGCTCGACTTCAAGCAAGTCGTCATGGGCTACAAGTACCCCGACGGCCATTCCATCGGCGGGCCGGTGATCGGCAGGGGCAGGTACGTGGCGGAGGGGCTCACCAATCTCGACCTCGAGACGGGGCAGGGCCTGCCCGCTCTCAACTGGACCTACGGCGCCCACGGCGTCGAGATCGAGGTCGACGCGCAGACGGGTGACATAGAGATAGTCAAGATAGTCTCCGCCTTCGACGTCGGGAGGGTGATCAACGACGCCCTCTGCAGGGGGCAGGTCCTCGGCGGGACGGTGCAGGGCGTGGGGACTGCCGTATCGGAGTATTATGTCTATGACGGTGGCCGCCTGCTCAACGCCTCGCTCACCGACTACAAGATCCCCACGGTCAGGGACGTTCCGCGCGAG
Source organism: bacterium (assembly GCA_025774425.1). GTDB lineage: Bacteria > Arandabacterota > Arandabacteria > Arandabacterales > JALGWA01 > JALGWA01. The sequence continues at coordinate 726 of JALGWA010000315.1, read as the reverse complement.
ATGGTGCAGGTGTTCATCGAGACGCCGCATGACAAGGGGCCGTTCGGCGCGCGCGGCGTGGCGGAGCATCCCATGATATCCGTGCCGTCGGCCATAGCGAACGCGCTCTTCGACGCGGCGGGCGTCAGGCTGACCGGTCTCCCCTTGAGTCCCGAGAGAGTGTACTTCGCCCTCAAAGGAGGGCCCGCCGCAAAGTGATGACAGTCGAGGCCGTGACAATGAGTTCCCTCCTGAGCGTGGCGCTCGAGCGCGGCGGCCGCAGCGGGCGGGTGCACTCGGTGTTCCCGCGCACGGTCAACATCCTGGCCCGGGGGCCCCTTTGGCTGTGCCTGCACGCGCCCGGTGTTCCCATGCATCCCCATGCCGTCGTTCTCGAGCGCGCCCATGCGGGCCGCGGCTGTGCGCTGCTGGGCGCCCGGGCCGGGGAGCGGGTGGACATCGCCGCGGGGGAGATCGTGCTGGGCGGGGGTAGGGCGAGGGTGGGGGTCGGCCGGGCTGCGGTGTGGAGCGCGGCGCCGGAACGGCCGCGCGGAAGCCGTGGGGCGCGCCCCGCGGGCCTCGTGGACACGATGCTCGAGCCCCTCGGAGAAGAAGGAGTGGCCTCGCCGTTCCTGGGCTGCGGCCGGGATGCGGCGGGCGTGGAGGGGGCGCTCGCGCGGAGATGTCGCGTCGTACGGGAAGACCTGGCGGCTGCCTGGCGGCGGGGAGACGCCGCCCGGGTCCGCC
>JALGWA010000314.1 GCA_025774425.1 bacterium | reverse complement strand
AGAATATGCACCTCTCCTTGTAGTCGTAGTATCTCCTGGCCCCGTCGATTTCCTCCCACACGCGCTTGGGCACGATCGGCATGGCTATGAGCTGCGTGTGCGAGTGCTCGAGCGACGCGCCCGCGGCCTCGCCGTGGTTCTTGAAGACCAGTATGTACCTGAACCTCGCATCTCTCTTGAGGTCGACCATCCTCTGCTTCCAGGCGAGCAGCACCTCGGTCATGTGGCTCTCGTCGAGGTCGGAAAGCGACTTGTCGTGGTCGGGCGTCTCGATGATGACCTCATGCGCCCCGACGCCGTTCATCTTGTCGTAGATGCCGACGCCCTCGCGGTTGAGGTCGCCCTCGATCTGGAGGGCGGGGAACTTGTTCGAGACCACCCTGACCCGCCACCCCGGGCCGTCCCTCTGGCTGCCCGGCTCCCGGTAGGCGAAAACCTCCGGCGGGGTCTTGGACTCGTTGCCGTTGCAGAAGGGGCAGAAGCCCGTGCCCCGCGCCGGGGGGCTCGAGGAGAAGTCCGTCGGCCGCTTGCCCCTCTCGGTCGATATGATCACCCAGCGTCCGATCACCGGGTCTTTGCGAAGTTCCGGCATTTCCTCTACCTTCCTTCTCCACCTGGACAAGGTCAATCTAATGCCCCGCCCCGATGCGATGTCAATACCTATTTGCCCCGCGGGGCCGCCTCACCCGAGATGCTTGTACAGTATCCTGCCGAGCGCTCTTCCGACGAAGGCCGGCGAACGCTTGAGCACCGAGGTCATGACCCGGTACTTGAAGCTGTCCTCTATCGTTCCCGCCGAACCCTTGACCTCCGGGTAGTAGAGGTAGTCGAGGTCGACCTCGACGCCGCCCCACTTGGCCTTGAAGAACCTCAGGCCCTTGTTGTCCCTCGGCGTTCGCAGGAAGTCCCACTTCTCGTAGCCGTTCAGGCATCCCCACTCGATGCCCTTCCAGATCACCATCTGATTGACCCTGTAGCGCAGGTAATCCGAATCCGCACCCAGATACGCCTCGGCGAGCTTTCTCTTGTGCGCCAGTATGAGCACGGCGGCGGCGGGCCTGTCCCCGACCGTCGCGAGGAAGAGAATCCGCATCTCCGGTGGCAGCCCCGTCCACAGGTTCTCGAAGAACCTGAAGGACGCCGGCGGCACGCCGTGCTTGAGCCGGTTTCCGACGAAGAGGCGGTAAAAGCACCGCAGGTCGTCGAGATTCTCACCCATTCGCACCTCGACGCCCTTCCTCATGGCCTGCCTGACCTCGCTGCGGATGCTGTTGTCCTTGAACCCCTTGAACAGTCTCTCGGGGTCGGGATCGAGGTCCAGTATGGACGTCACGAAGCAGCGGCTCCTCGCGAACCTGTCGTCCTCGAGCACGGCCAGGTCGGCCTGCGTGCGGATCTCGAGGGCCTGGGCCCCCTGCTCCTCGTAGATCTCGAGGGCCTTCTCGACCAGGGCCCCGAAGAACGCCTTGTCTCCGGCGGGGCCGCAGACATTGGAGAAGGGGAGCGACACCAGCCGCGTGCCCGTCAGGCGGCTCCGCACGAGCATCAAGGGCAGCAGGGCCTGTATGGCGCCGCCTTCGGCGTATGCCGCGTAGAAGGGCCGGTATCCGTATGTCTTCACGATGACGTCGCGCCACTCCGGCGTATGATAGACCGTGGTGCCCTCGGCGCCCTCGAGGAAGGCGCCGAGCCTCGAGTCGTCCCGCCTGTCCAGGATCACCGCCTCGCCCACTTACTTCCCCCTCCCGAGCATCTCCCTGTACGCCTCTTCGAGGCTGTCCACCACGGGCCCTATGCCGTAGCGCCTCCGCACGTATTCCCTTCCCCTTCCCCGTTTCTCCTCCACGAGTTCGGGGTGATCGACCAGGCGCTGGAGGAGGGCGGCCAGGTCGTCGGCGTCGGTGTTCCGGAAAGAGAAGCCGTAGTCCTGCAGCGCATCCAGGTTCTCGGGTATGTCGCTGACGATGACGCCGCAACCGAAGTTGATCGCCTCGAGCAGCGAGACCGAGAGGCCCTCGGTCTCGGACGGCAGCACGAAAGCGAAGGCGTTGGTGTAGAGCTCATCCAGGAGGTCGCCGTACACCCATCCCAGGAACATGGTGCGCTCGTCGGCCAGCGCCTTGAGCTCCCGTACGTAATCGTCAAGGCCGTCCCCGGGGTCGACGTCACCGGCGATCACCAGCTTCTTGTCCGTCCTGACCTTCCTGAAGGCCTCGAGCAGATACCGGAGGCCCTTCTGGGGCGTCAGCCTCGCCACGAACAGGATGTAACCGTCCTTGTCGAGGCCGAGGTCCTTGATCTTCTGCGGCGGCCTGGGCTCGCGGAACTCTGTGGTCGACGTTATGAACTTGACGTCGACCCCGTACCTGGCCCGGAAATACTCGACCGCCGGCTCGGATACGGTCGCCAGCATGTTGGACCAGTAGGCGGCCGGGTACTCGAAGGCCTTCATGAGAAGGCGGATGAAGGGTCCCCAGGTGACGTCGGTCCATATGAGGCCGTGGACCTGGACGATCGTCTTCTTGCCGAAGAGGCGCGGGAGGCCGGCGAAGATCGCGGGCGGTATCGAGTGGATGTGCACGATGTCGTAGTCCCGCCACAGGCAGTGCATGATCGACGTGAAACTGCTGACGGCCACATCGAGGTGCTTGGAGTTGATGGTCGGCGTGTAGACCAGCCTGACGCCCTCGTACTCGCTCCGCCTGTCGGGAACGTAATAGGGCCTGCAGTAGACCGTGACCTCGTGGCCGCGCCTCACGAGCTCTATGCTCATGGCCTCCACGATTCTCTCCATGCCGCCCCATGTCGCCGGCAATCCCTTTATGCCTATCATCGCTATCTTCACGCCCGGCCTCCTCCGGACAGGACCCTCTCGTAGACGCCGAACAGCCTATCATAATGTATATCGGCATTGAATTCCGCATCAACTCTGCTTCTTGCATTCCTGCCAAGGGTCTCCCTCATGGCCCCGTCCGCGGCCAGGCGGGTCATGGCGGCCGCGAGGCCGTCGGCGTCATGCGGCTGGAACA
>JALGWA010000313.1 GCA_025774425.1 bacterium | reverse complement strand
ATGGAAGTTCTCTTGCCCTGCGGTCCAGTATCAACTCGACTATGGCTCTCGCCCTCGCGTCACTGAAATCGGCCGGCGAAATCTCGCCGAGTATCGTCTCCGCATACTCCGGCATTCCCAACAATATAGATATTAAGGACTTCTCGATTCTATCGCAAGCCGGTCGCCCCTCTTTCTCGGCGACCCCGCCGCGGCGGCCTTCCGCCGGCAGGTTCCTCAGAGTCCTCTCCAACTTGTGCTCGGGAACGCCGGTCCTCTCGTAGAGCAGCCTCATGTCGATGGAGCGCCTCGTCGGGTCGGATATTCTCCGCATGATGTCCAGCGCCAGCCTTATGGCTTCCTCCTTCTCGCGGGACGAGGTCTCGGACAGTATGAAGTCGACGTAGTGGAACCCGTCCTCGACCATGTTCAGGACCTCGTCGGCTCCGCGCTCCCTCACGAAGGAGTCCGGGTCCTCACCTGCAGGGAGCGCCGCTATGCGCATCTTGAGCCCCGCCGCGGCCGCCGACGCGCAACCCCTGAGCGCGGCTATCCGGCCGGCCTGGTCGCCGTCATACATGAAGACGACCTCGGGGCAGAACCTCCGCAGGTTCCTCGCCTGGCCGACGGTGAAGGCCGTCCCCAGCGAGGCGACGGCATTGCCGATGCCCTTCATGTGCAGGGCGATGACATCGAGATAACCTTCCACCACTATGGCCATGCCGCGCGTTCCGATCTCGCGCCTCGCCCTGTGGAGACCGTAGAGAGTGCGTCCCTTCTTGAAAACGGCCGTCTCCGGAGAGTTGACATACTTGGGCAGCGAATCGTCCAGCACCCTCGCCCCGAAAGCCAGTATGCGCCTGCCCGTCGGATTGGGAATCGGGAATATCAGGCGCTTGTGAAAACGGTCCCTGAGGCCGCTCTCCCACGAGGAAGCCAGCCCCAGCTCGACGAGCTTGGCCGTCTTGATGCCGTTCTTCTGCGCCTGCCCGACCAGCAGCCTGCCGTCCGACGGACAATAGCCTATGAGGAAGTCCTTCTCGATGTCCTCCGGGATCCCTCTCGAGCGCAGGTAGTCCCGCGCCTCGAGGCCCTCCTTGGTGTTGAGCAGCGCGGCGCGGTAGGTCTTGGTCGCTAGCGCGTTTATCCTGTAAGTCAACTCGGCCTCCGAGGCGGCCGGCCCGGTCCTCCGGGGCAGGTCGATCCCGTAGCGCTTGGCGAGCATCTCGAGGGCGTCCCGGAAGGAGAGGTTCTCGTACTGCATCAGGAAGTTGAAGACATTGCCGCCGGCCCCGCAACCGAAGCAGTAGTATATCTGCTTGTCGGGCACGACGTAGAAGGAAGGGTCCTTGTCCTCGTGAAACGGGCAGCGCGCCCTGAAGTCCTTGCCCGACTTGGTGAGAGGGAAGTACTGCTGCACGACTTCGACGATGTCGGCGGCTTCCCTCACCTGCTCTATCACGCTGTCATGACCGCCGCCTGTCAAGTCCTCCGCGCCTCCCTTGCACTCCGGGCGACCCGCCCGTGCCCGGTCCTTAGTCCTGTTTGAACTCGACTATGGTAACGCCTGTACCGCCCTCGTAGTAGTCTCCGAATCTGTACGACCTCACCTGTGGATGCGCGGCGAGCAACTCCCTGATCCGCTTGCTCAGTATGCCGCGTCCCTTGCCGTGTACGACCCTGACGCTGGGATACCCGCACAGCAGGGCGCCGTCGAGGTACTTGTCGACCCTCTCGACGGCCTCCTCCGCGGTCATGCCGCGCACGCTGACCTCCGCGGGAACCTCCCTCGGCTCGTACTCGACGACCGGCGGAGCCGCCTTCTCGACCTGCCTCGTGCGGGGCTCGTAGAGATCCTCGACCCTGATCTCCGCCCGCAGTGAACCGATGAGCACCTCCACCCGTCCTCTTGAATCCGGCGGAGATACGATGACGCCCTCGCTCGAGAGGGGCTTGATGAAAGCCCGCTCGCCCGCCCGGATCTCCTTGAGCGGCGTGCGTGGTTCCTCGAACTCCTCCGCCGCCGCGGCGAGCCTGTCCGATTCCTCGCGCATCTCCGCCTCGATGCGCAGCGCCTCCTCGGTGCTCGCGCGGCCCGCCCTGAGCTCGCTCACGTACCTTCGCGCCCTGCGGCGCGCGTCCTCGACGATGCTCTTCGCCTCCTCGATGGCCCGCTTCTTGATCTCGCGGTCGTGCTGCTTCAACTCGGCGAGCCTCTTTTCATGCTCGGCCCGCAGCCGTTCCACCTCCCGCCGGCCGGCCTCGACCGTGGTCCGCCTCTCCTCCAGACCCCTCATCGTCGCCGTGAGCTCCCTGGTGAGGTCTTCGAACTTGACCGCCTCTCCCCCGCAGTATTGCTTGGCGCGGGCGATCAGGCGGCGTTCGATGCCCAACCTGGAGGCGATCTCGAATGCGTGGCTCGCCCCCGGAATACCCTGTATCAGCCTGTACGTCGGGCGGAACTCGTCTATGTCGAACTCCATGGAAGCGTTCTCGATGAGTTCGTTCTCGTGGGCGAACACCTTGAGGCTGGTGTGATGCGTAGTCGCGAAAACGACGGCCTGCTTCTCGAGCAGCTCCTCGATGACGGCGCGGGCGATCGCCGCTCCCTCCAGGGGGTCGGTTCCCGCACCGGCCTCGTCCAGGAGCACGAGGGTGCGCCCGTCGGCGTTGGCCAGTATGTTGACGACGTTCTGCATCCTCGAGGAGAAGGTGCTCAGGCTGAGCTCGATCGACTGCTCGTCGCCTATGTCGGCATAGACCTTGTCGAAGAGATCCATATCGGTCCCGTCCCCGCAGGGGATGTGAAAGCCCGTCCGGGCCAGCAGGACGAGCACCCCGACAGTCTTCAGGGCGACCGTCTTGCCCCCGGCGTTGGGCCCGGTTATGAGGAGGCCCCGCCTGCCGTCACCGAGCGAGACGTCGAGCGGCACCACGCTGAACGAGGGATCGGCCTTGGCCTGCCGGACGAGGAGCGGATGCCTCCCGCCGACGATCACGACCTTGCCGTTCTCGTTCAACTGGGGTTCGGTGCAGCCGTACTCCAGGCTGAACCTCGCCCC
>JALGWA010000312.1 GCA_025774425.1 bacterium | reverse complement strand
CCGTAACAATGCCCGACACGTTGACGGGCTTGCCGGCGTATGCCGAGGAGTCACCGCCCGCGGGCAGCTGGACGTCGTATATGCTCACCCTGCCGACGTAGAAGGAATAGCTCCCGGCCGAGGGCCGCCTCCCCGTGCTCCCCGTGTTGCTCCAGGCCATCACGTAGTACTCGACGCTGGAATCGTCCGGCAGCGGACCGATCGTCCCCGTGTAGACGCTGTCGGACGTGCTCATGGACGTGCTGTCCCATGAAGCCCCGTCGTTCAGGCTGTAGTATGTCTTGACGGCGGCTATGGGGCTGGCGCACTTGACGACGGCCGACACGGTTATCTGGTCGGCGGCCGTCGGGGCATGAGGCGCGTACCGCACCATGCTGATCGCCGGCGGGCCGATTATGTCTTCATCCCCCCTCGGCTGTATCTTGAAGTCGCTGTAAGAGTAATCGAGAATTCCCCGGACGGCGTCGAGGAAGTCGCCGTTCTCGGGCGTGTAGACGTAGTAGGCGTAGTCGTCGACCCGGCAGGGCCCGGAGCCGTCGTTTATTTCCCATTCGCCGTAGCCCAGGCTGTCGTTCGTGACGGTCACGTCCTCGGTCGCTATGTACACGCCCTCGTAGCGCTCGGCGAGCAGGGACGCCGTCGAGACCGCAGTCGTGGTGACGACGGTCGGGTCGGGCGGCGTACCCGGCCCGTGATTGGTGAGGCAATTCCCGAAGAGGTTTATCTCCGTACGGCCGAAATACTCGGACACCCAGCCGGAAAGCGTGACGCTGTCGCCGCGTGCGACCGTGGTCGTCCCCGGGCCGTCATAGACGAAGATGCCCGACCACTGTCCTGAGCCGTCCTGGATGACGAAGGTGTTATCGTTGTAGACGCCGCGCTCGGCGGTGACGATGCCGGTGACGTTCACTGCCTGATACTGATAGTAAGAGGTGTCGGTGCCGATGTCCACGGTCTGGATGTCGGATATCAGCGTCATGCCGACCGAGTAATTGTAGGGCTCATCGGGCGCGTCCTCGGGGAAGATCGCAACGAGGCCCAGGTTGTCCGAGGCCCTGACGTAGAACTTGAGATAGCTCGGATCGACCGGCTGCGCGGGGAGCGTGCCCGTGTAGAGGCTGTCGCCGTCGAGGTCAGTCATCGTCACACTGTCCCATGCGCCGTAAGTGAAGTCGGGCGGATCGGTGGCGACCGAGTAGTAGCATCTCGCCCAGAGCACGCCGTCGTCGTCTGCGATATAGCAGGATACCGTGACCTCGTCCGAAGTCGTCGGCTGGCAGGGGCTGTATCTCAGCGTCCAGATGTCCGGGGGTACGTTGTTGATGTTCTGTGCCCCGGGCGTCGTGACCTGCACGGTGAGATCGACGCTGGAGTCGTCCGTATCCGTGCTGTTCTCGTCCCTCCCGAGGCTGTAACCCGGGTCGGGATAGTAGGGAAATGCATCGTTGGCGCCGTTGGCAGCGCACATGTCGACGGTGCAATCGAGGTCGTTGTACTCGACCGCGTCTATCTCGGTCGTGAAAAGCGTGTCGGTATAGAGGTAGAGGACTTCGTAACGGCCGGCCCCCGTGCAGCGGTAGCCGTAGTCGCCGTTGCTCTTGCCCGAGACGAACCTGATCTGATCGTCGTAAGGGTCGTGATTGACTATGGTGTTGGGCACCCTGGGGTCATCGACCTCGTAGCTCTGGCTGGAGTCATACATCTCGAAATCGGGCAGCGCGGGGCCGAACCTGTCGGTGAAGCCGTCGCCGTCCTCGACGTCCCTCGCAACCACCAGGTACTCCCCCGGGCCGAGCCAGGTGCCCGACGGGAAGGCGTGATAGTGCTCGCCGCACGTCTCGTCGTACTCGACGCCCGCGAGCGCCCAGCCGCTGATGTCGATGCTGTCACCCGTTGTGTTGTACAGCTCTATGTACTCCGAGCCGTCATAAAAGTCGAAAGTGTTCACGTAGATCTCATTGATGACAACATCACCCGGGCTGACGCTCAAGGCCGGCGACGCAATGAGAACCGCCGCGATCAAGAGACCCGGGCCGGTAATGCCGCGATGATGCATGACGAACCCTCCTGTTCGGGGGGACAACTATCCCCCGGCCGAAATAGAGATTCTCCAACGACTTCAGTATAGCACACAGCGAGGCCGGTTTCAACATATTTCGGGACTTCCGGGATGCCTCAAGCCCGCCGGTCAGCACCGACGGCGCGGAACCCCGGCTGAGCACAGGGTCGGGACTGCACGGTCGACACCACGCCGCCCGCGCGGAGCCGGGCCGGGCCTATCGCTCGAGTTCCTCCAGGGGTCTCCACCTCGGAAGGGCCGCGGCCAGCTCGGGGGTCATCTCGGCGTCGTCGTCCCTCCGGAACCTCCCCTCGACCCTGGGGTCGACCGGGGAATGCCTTCGGACGTAATCCATTATGGCCTGCTGGACCGCGACGTCGGTGTGGGTCACGTGCTCGGGGTCTATGTCGAGGAGGATCTGCAGGCCGACATTGCCGGCCGCGATGAAATCGGTGGTCGCCACACGGTAGATCTTGTCCGGGTCCCAGGGCTCACCCCCGATCTTGAGATCAGTGATCCTGTCGAAGTCGGGCCGCTCCCTGCTGTAGACGACTTCGGCCCCGGAGATGTAGAGACCCTGCCTCATGCCCTTGACGCGCCACTCGAGGACGTGCTTGAGATACGAGCCCGACATCTCGTAGTAGACTATGTGGTTCTCGAAGGGCACGGCGTAGAAGATGTCCCTGGGAGTGATCACCCCCATGGCGATGTTGGCCCTGATCCCGCCGAGATTGGTGAACGCGACGTCGGCGTCCACGGCTTCCCGCATGGCGTCGGTCACCATGTTGCCGAGCGGCGATTCGCCCACACCGACGCGCGATATGTCGTGGAGGGCGATGCCGAGGGGTTCATCCATGCCGACTTCCGCGCTGTCTATCCACTCCTCGAGGAACTCGGCCGTCTCCTCGTCCGGCCAGAACTCGTCCTCGAAGAGGGTCGTGATCGACTGCCCCCTGCCCTCGGGCAGGTCATAGCCGACGATGGTCTTGGTC
>JALGWA010000002.1 GCA_025774425.1 bacterium | reverse complement strand
CGTCTGCACCTATAAGGTTTGACAGTCGGTCGCCCGTGCTGTTAGTTTATCGTGTTGGAAGTCTTACCGTTCGGGCTCTCCCCTGAATCGAAAAGGCGCGGCGGATGGCATATGCAACGCGGCTCGTTCCGATGGCCGTCGCCGGGCTGTGCCTGGCCGCCGCCCTCGCGGCCATCTCCTGCGGGCGCGAGCAAGACGCCGGCCGGGGCGGCGGGGCTGCGGAACGGCCCGGGGCGGACTCGGTTACAGTCTATGTCGATATCAGGGAGAGGGGTTACGCGGCCCTCGAGCGGATTCCCATGAGGCTCGTCGTGAGGAATGAGACGCGCAGGACCCTGCGCTTCGCGTTTCCCACGTCGCAGCGGTTCGACTTCATGGTCAAGAAGGACAAGAAGACCGTGTGGCGCTGGTCCGAGGGCCGGAGTTTCGCGGGGTCGCCCGGGCGGCTGATGCTGGCCCCCGGAGACTCGCTTGTTTACGAATATGTCTGGGACGGAAGGCTCGAGGACGGCCGCCCGCCCCGACTGGGAAGGTACCGGGCGGCGGGCCGGCTGATGACCGAGCCGCCCATCGAAACCCGAGAGAGGCGATTCGGGATAGTGGACTGAGGGAGGAACGCCGTGGAGGAGAAACACCGGGAGAACCGGGACATACAGGCCGTCGAGGATCTCAACGCCGCGAGGGAGAAGATAGTCGGCCAGGTCAAGAAGGTCATAGTGGGACAGGACAGGGTCATCGAGGAGATGCTGATCGCGCTTCTCTCGGACGGCCACTGCCTGCTGGTGGGCGTGCCCGGCCTCGCGAAGACGCTTCTCATCAGCACCATATCGCGCGTGCTCGACCTCACCTTCAGCCGCATCCAGTTCACGCCGGACCTCATGCCTTCGGACATCACGGGTACCGACATAATCGAGGAAGACCGCGCGACGGGCAAGCGGAGCTTCCGCTTCGTAAAGGGGCCGGTGTTCGCCAACATAGTGCTCGCCGACGAGATAAACAGGACGCCGCCCAAGACCCAGGCCGCCCTCCTCCAGGCGATGCAGGAGCGCCAGGTCACCGCTGCGGGCGAGACCTACCAGCTCGACCTGCCGTTCTTCGTGCTGGCGACGCAGAACCCCATAGAGCTCGAGGGTACCTACCCGCTTCCCGAGGCGCAGCTCGACAGGTTCATGTTCAACATCTACGTGGACTACCCGGCCTACGACGAGGAGGTCGAGATCGTGGAAACGACGACCAGCGCGTACGCGCCGGACCTCGATGTCGTGCTCTCCGCCGCCGAGATCCTGGAGCTCCAGAGACTGGTGCGCCGGGTGCCGGTGCCGAGGCACGTGGTCGAGTACGCCGTCAGGCTCGTGCGCGCGACCCGGCCCGGCGGGGGCGGCGAGCCGGGCTTCATAACCGACTGGGTCTCCTGGGGCGCGGGACCGCGCGCCAGCCAGTACCTCATACTCGGGGCCAAGACGCGGGCCATACTGCACGGCCGCTACGCGGCCTCGTGCGAGGACGTCCGCAAGGTCGCCGAGCCGGTCCTCAGGCATCGCATCGTCACCAACTTCAACGCCGAGGCCGAGGGCGTGGGCACCATCGACATAACGAGGAAGCTCCTCGCGGAGATTCCAGAGGTAAAGAGTGACTGAGGCTTACAGGAAGTACCTCGATCCCGCCGTGATCTCCCGGCTCAAGGGCATCGACGTCAAGGCGCGGCTCGTCGTGGAGGGATTCGTGACGGGTCTCCACCGCGGCCCCTACAAGGGCTTCTCGGTGGAGTTCGCGGAGCACAGGCAGTACATGCCGGGCGACCCCATACGGCACATCGACTGGAAGGTGTACGGCAAGACCGACCGCTTCTACATAAAGGAGTACGAGGAGGAGACCAACCTCCGGGCGTACCTGATACTCGACGCCAGTGGTTCGATGGGCTATACGTCGGGCGGGATCTCCAAGCTCGAATACGGCTGCTACCTCGCGGCCTCGCTCGCCTATCTCATGCTGAAGCAGCAGGACTCGGTCGGGCTTCTCACGTTCGACACGCGCATACGCAAGTACATACCGCCGCGCTCGGTGGGGAGACACCTGCACGCGATACTCAAGGAGCTGGCCGGCATAAGGGCGGCCGAGGAGACCGATCTCGGCGTGAGCCTGCGCGAGCTGGCGCAGAAGGTCCGGCGGCGCGGGCTGATCATAGTGATCTCGGACCTGCTCGACGACGAGCAGGATGTCGTGCGCGGCCTCAAGCTCTTCCGGCACAGGAAGCACGAGGTGATCGTGTTCCACGTGCTCGACCCCTACGAGGTCCGCTTCCCGTTCGAGAGCGAGGTCATACTGAAGGACATGGAGACCGGCGAGGAGGTGCCGGCCGTGCCCTGGGACATCAGGCGGGAGTACAGGAGCCAGGTGTCCGCATGGATCTCCCGGTACAGGTCCGTGCTGAGGCAGAGCGGCATCGACTACGTTCCGATAAACACGGAAACGCCTTTCGACGTTGCTCTCTTCTCATATCTGGAGAAGAGACAGAGGATGGGATAGGTCGGGATTCATGAGCTTCCTCAATCCGCTGTACCTGTTTGCGGCGCTCGCGGCGGCCGTGCCCGTCATAATCCATCTGCTGCACAGGCAGCGCGTCAAGGTGGAGGAATTCCCCTCGCTGGAGTTCGTCCGCAAGATGCTCCGCCGCAAGACCAGGCGCTTCCGCATAAAGCAGATCCTTCTGCTCATCATAAGGACGCTCATCGTTCTGTTCGTCGCGCTGGCCCTGGCCAGGCCGACCCTGCTCGGCGGCAGTGCGGCCAGAGGACACCTGCCGACGACGGCCGTGATAGTGCTCGACGATTCCTTCAGCATGGGGCGACGGGAGGGGGCGAGGGTGCTCTTCGAGATCGCCCGCGAGAAGACGCTCGCGATTCTCGACTACTTCGACAGGGGCGATGAGGTCTATATCCTCTCTGCGGCGGACGGCGGCAGGCCGCTCGAGGACACCGGGACCGGCGACATGGAGAAGCTGGCCCGCCGGGTCGCCGAGGCCGAGGTGACCTACTTCGGGACCGACATCGTGACGCCGCTCATGCGGGCCGCGGCCATCGTCAACGAGTCGACCAATCCCAACAGGGAGGTATACCTGGTATCGGACATGCAGCGGGCCGGCTGGCGCGAGCCGTCCGAGAAGATCGACGCCTCGGGCTCAGGCGCCAAGCTCCTCATCGTCGACGTCGGCGAGGAGATCCCGAATGCCTGCGTCAAGAGCCTCGCCTTCCGAGTGCCGTCCGGAAGCGACGACCTTTATATGGACGCCGCCTTCGCGCAGTACGGCGGCGGGCCGGACCGGGGCAGGGTGGCGGAGGTGTTCCTCAAGCAGACCCTGCTCGAGCGCGCGGTGTTCTCGCCCGGCGAGGGAGTGGAGAAGCGCGAGAGATTCAGGCTGCCGCCGGCCGAGGGCTTCGTCTGGGGCGAGGTCAGGCTGGCCCCGGACAGGCTCGAGGCGGACGATGTGAGGTTCTTCGCCCTCCACGCGCGGACGCGGCGGGTGGGTATCGTCGGCGACGCCTACTACGTCAAGACCGCCCTGAGTCCGGAGGGCGGAGGGCTCTTCGTCCCCGTCGAGATCGAAGAGGGCGGGCTCGGCGGCGGTGTTCTCGCCGACATGGACATTCTCGTTCTCAGTAATGTCGCGAGGCTCACTCCAATGGAGACGGATGCGGTGTCGCGCTTCCTCGAGGGCGGCGGCAGCCTGATCGTGCTGCTCGGGAACCGCGTGGACATGGGCGCCTACAACAGGAACATACTGCCCGTTCTCGGCGCCGCGAGGCTGGAGGGCGTCGTGGGTGGTGAGGGCGGCTTCTACGCGATCGACGCCTTCGAGCGCGAGCACCCCGTGTTCGCGAGGTTCGGCCCCGAGGGCGACCCCTTCGGGGACGTCAGGTTCTACAGGTTCATGCGGGTGAGCCCCGGGGACGGCGGCGTCATCGCCCGTTTCACGGACGGCTCGCCGGCCGTGACCCAGGTCGGCGAGCGCGTCGTGCTGCTCGCTTTCCCGGCGGACGACTCCTGGACCGACTTCCCACTGACGCCGCAGTTCCTGCCCTTCATGCACGAATTGTGTCTGTTCCTCTCGTCGCGCATGGGCTTCGGCGAGAACTACGTCGCAGGCGAGGAGATCGTCGTCAGGGCCGCGCGCCGTGAAGGCGAAGCTGCGCTGGAGGGCCCGACGGGCACTTCGCTGGTCTTCCCGCGGCTCGTCGGGCACGGCCAGGGCTACAGGATAGATCCGCCGGCGGTTCCGGGGGTATACTTCCTCGAGAGTGCGGGCGAGACCGTCTCGGTGTTCGCCGTGAACGTCGACCCGGCCGAGAGCGATCTTTCCAAGATAAGGGACGGTGAGATCGCGGCCGATCTTGAAGGAATGGACGTCCGGCGGATACGCGGCGTCGAGGACCCGGGCCGGACCATCTCCGTCCTGCGAAGGGGACGCGAGCTCTCGCGCCTTTTCGTCTGGTTGGCCCTGGCGCTGCTCTTGGTGGAGACGGTCATCGCGTCGGACCTCTTGACAGGGTTCAGGGGGGCGGAGAATAGCGATGCTTTCGAGCATCTCTGAGAAACTCAGGCGCAGCCCGTCCATCGCGAGAATACTCGATGACCTCGCCGGCGGCAAGCGGCGCGCGAGGATCGGCGGCGTGCGCGGGTCGATGCGGGCGCTGCTGACGGCGTTCATCTACGGCGAGGTCGACTGCACGGTAGTCGCCGTCTGTCCGGGCGACTCCGAGAGGGTGAAGGAGGACCTGGAGAGCGTCCTCGGCGCGGACGACGTCCTCCACCTTCCCGACTGGGAGATACTCCCCTACGACGATTTCTCGCCGCATGAAGATATAGTCGGGAGCCGGCTCGCGGCTCTTTCGGCCCTGCTCGGCCGCAGACGCGGCGTGGTCGTCGTCCCCGTGCGGGGTTTCATCCGCAAGATCATTCCCCCGGCCGACCTCGCCTCCGCGATCGTCGATGTGTCGGTCGGCGACACGATAGAGCCGGGCTCGCTCATGGCCCGCCTGATCAGCATGGGCTACACGCGGGCCCAGGTCGTCGAAGACGTGGGGATGTTCAGCATGCGCGGCGGCATCCTGGATGTCTACTGCCAGGGCGGGGAGTATCCCGTGCGGATGGAGTTCTTCGGCGACGAGATCGAATCCATGCGCGAGTTCGATCCCTTGAGCCAGCGCTCGAGGCGGCGCATAGAGTCGGTGAGGCTGCTTCCCGCGAGGGAGGTCGTGCTCGACGACGCCGCGGTGCGCCGTTTCCTCGCCCGCGTGGGGGCGGCCGACCTCGGCAAACGCCGGATGGAAGATGTCGTGATGCGCGTCAAGGAGCGCTTTTTCTTCGACGGCATGGAAGCGTATGCCCCGTGGTTCTACTCAGGGGAGGCCACGCTGGCCGCGTATCTTCCGGAAGACGCCGTCTACGTGCTGATCGACCCGGAGACCCTGGCCGCCAAGGCGGGAGACTTCCTCCAAGAGGCGGAGACGATGTACGAAGAGAAGTCGGGCGCGGCGGCCCTCCCGCTCCCGCGCGAAGTCTTCCTCGAGTGGGAGCCGGCCCTCGAGGTGCTTGCGAGGCGCGCTGCGGTCGGCATGTCACCGCTCAAGAACACCGAGGACGACTACAGTGTGGACATGGGAAGTCCCGGCCCCTTCGCCGGCAGCTTCAAGATACTGAGGGAGGCGCTCGCGGACGCCGCGGCCCGCGGCTACGAGACCTTCATTCTGTGCGACAACGTCGGCCAGGCCGAGCGCCTCGAGGAAGTCGTGCCCGGCGAGGACTCGCGCGTAAGGATAGCGGTCGGGCGGCTGAGCGAGGGCCTGGTCTTCCCCGAAGCCGGCCTCCAGGTTCTCACCGACCGCGAGATATTCGGGCGCTACCGGCGCCGTCGGAGATATCCCCGTTTCAAGGGCGCGGGGCCCGTGGAGAGCTACAGGGCGCTCAACGTCGGCGACTTCGTCGTGCATGTCGACCACGGCATAGGCCGCTACGGGGGAGTGGAAAGGCTCGTACTCGACGGCCGGGAGACGGAATGCCTGCTCATCAACTACCAGGGGGGCGACAGGCTCTACGTCCCCATAGAGCAGCTCGACCTCCTCCAGAAGTACATCGGCAAGGACGGCGAGCCGCCGAGCCTGAGCAAGCTGGGCGGGGCGGGCTGGGAGAGGGTGAAGGCGCGGACCAAGAAGGCCGTGAGGCAGATGGCCGAGGAGCTGATCAACCTGTACGCCCTGCGCCAGGCGAGGCCCGGCTTCGCCTTCAGCCCGGACACCCGTTGGCAGCGCGAGCTCGAAGCATCCTTCATATACGACGACACGCCGGACCAGGTGCGCGCGACCGAGGAGATCAAGCGCGACATGGAGACCGACAAGCCCATGGACAGGCTCATATGCGGGGACGTGGGATACGGCAAGACCGAGGTGGCCGTCAGGGCGGCCTTCAAGGCCGTGCAGGACGGCAAGCAGGTCGCGCTTCTCGTGCCGACGACCGTGCTCGCCCAGCAGCATTTCTACACGTTCCGCGAACGCCTGGCGGAGTATCCCGTGACCGTGGAGATGCTGAGCAGGTTCCGCACCCCCAAGGAGCAGAGGGATGTGCTGGAGGCGCTCAAGACCGGGCGGGTTGACATAGTCGTGGGAACGCACCGGCTGCTCCAGAAGGACGTCGAGTTCCACGACCTCGGGCTGGTGATCATCGACGAAGAGCAGCGCTTCGGCGTGGCCCACAAGGAGAAGTTCAAACACCTCCGCGCCACCGTGGACGTCCTGACGATGACGGCGACGCCGATCCCGCGGACGCTGCACATGGCGCTGATGGGGGCCAGGGACATGTCGATGATCGATACGGCGCCGCGCGGTCGGCTTCCCGTGGACACCGAGATCGTCAAGTTCGACGAGGAGGTCGTCGTGAACGCGATACTGAGGGAGCTCGACCGGGGCGGCCAGGTTTTCTTCGTCCACAACCGCGTCGAGACGATCGATACCGTCGCGGCCCACCTCGAAGAGCTCCTCCCGAACGTCAGGTTCGCGATCGCGCACGGCCGCATGAAGGAGCGCGAGCTCGAGAAGGTCATGCTCCGGTTCATAGACCGCGAATTCGACGTCCTCGTCTCGACCATGATAGTCGAGTCGGGGCTCGACATACCGAACGTCAACACCATCATAGTCAACCGGGCCGATACCCTCGGGCTGGCTCAGCTCTACCAGCTCCGCGGGCGCGTGGGAAGGTCGAGGCATCGCGCCTACGCCTACTTCCTCCTGCCGAGGAACAGGCGCCTCACCGACGTGCAGCGCAAACGCCTCCGGGCCATCGCCGAGTTCACCGAGCTCGGCTCCGGGCTCAGGGTCGCCATGCGCGACCTCGAGATCAGGGGATGCGGCAACATCCTGGGACCCGAGCAGAGCGGCTACGTCGCCGAGGTCGGCTTCGACCTCTACGTCAATCTCCTCGAGGAGGCCGTCAAGGAGCTCAAGGGGGAGCCCAGGGAGGCGAGGATAGCGACGAGGGTCGACACCGACATGCCGGCCTTCATTCCGGAGACCTATGTCGAGGACGAGAAGCAGAGGGTCGTGTTCTACAAGAAGCTCGTCGAGGCGAGGAACGTCAGCGAGGTCGACGACCTCGAACTGGAGCTCGTGGACAGGTTCGGACGCATTCCGCATGAGGGCCTCAACCTTCTCGAGTTCCAGCGGCTGCGGATACTCGGTGCGGCCGCGGGGATGGAGCGGGTGGCCGTCAAGGCCTCCGGGATTTTCCTCGAAGCCGGCAGAAACGCGGCCGTGCCGGTCTCGAAGATCGAGGGCATAGTCAGGCAGGGTATAGACGTCGAGCTCTTCTCGGGCGAGAGGACGGGAATCGGCTTGAGGCATGTCCCCGGGACGCCGCGGGAACGGCTCGCGCTGGCCAGAAAGGTATTGAATGCGCTCGTTTGACTGTTATAGTTTGCGCCAGGGAAAGGAGCGGCAATGATGAGATCGAGGCTGATTCTGCTTTGCTTCGCCGGCATTGCGGCGATCGTGGCGTCGTGCACGTCAACCGAGGACAGGGTGGTGGCCCAGATCGGCGACTACGAGGTCACGGTGGGAAAGATCAAGGACGAGTACCTGGCCATTTCGAAGCACGCGCGGCCGAGGCTCGAGACCCTCGACGAGAAAGGGGCCTTCGCCAAGGACGTCGTCGCCAAGGAGCTGATCCGCATGGAGGCGGAGAAGGCCGGCTACGGCGACATTCCCGAGATCGTGCAGGTCAGGGAGAAGACGCTTCAGAACAAGGCCTGGCAGGCCTTCTTCGAGGAGGAGATCAAGGGCAAGGTCAGCGTCGGCGACGAGGAGATACGCGCCCTCTATGACAAGCAGAGGATCGCCTACCACATCGCCTGGATATTCACGCGCTCCAAGGGCATGGCCGGCGAAGCGTTGCGCAAGATCAGGGCGGGCCGGCCGTTCGGCGAGATCGCCGGGATCTACTCGATAGACCCCTCGAGGTCGCGCGGGGGCGACCTCGGCTTCCGGCCGGCGGGGACCATGCCCGCCGACGTCGACGCCGCGATCGAGTCGCTGGCGCCCGGCGAGGTGAGCGACGTTCTCGCGTACGACGGCTACTACACCATCATAAAGCTGGTCGAGAAGCGGGAACGCGAGCCGATGGATTACGAGACCGCCAAGGTCGGGCTCGAGTCCATGCTGATGACCAAGAAGATAACCGATCGCCAGAAGGAGCTCGCCGCCCGCTACAGGGAGAAATACCACGCCGAGTACAACGACGACGTCATCGAGCTCGTCGCCGAGCGGACGCGGGAGGCGAACCCGCGCGAGGACGGTCCCCCCGGGCAATTGCCCGAGTTCTCGGAGGACGAGCTCGCGCTCGTCATGGCTTCCCACGACGGCGGCGAGTGGACGGTCGGGCGTTACATGGAGCGCATAGCGACGGTCAGGGACTACAGCCGCCCGTCCTACGGCGCCGACGCGGAGTTCATAAGGTCGATCATGGAGGACTACATCACGGGCGAGCTCTGGGTGCTCGAGGCGCTCGCTCTCGGCTACGGGGAAAGGGAAGACGTGGTGAGAGCCGCCGAGCGCGCCTACGAGGAGGCGATGGTGACCGCCTTCCACGACGACCTCGTCAAGGACGTCGAGGTGGACGACGCCAAGCTCAGGAGCTTCTACGAGGAGAACAGGGAACAGTTGATGACCGAGACCACCTACAACCTCGCCATCATCGTGCTGGAGACCAAGGGCGAGGCCGAGGAGGTCCACAGGGAACTCGAGGCGGGGGCGGATTTCGCCGCGCTCGCCCGGAAGAAGTCCATAGACCCCGCCACGAGGGAACAGGGCGGGGAGATAAAGGAGACGTTCACGGCGTCGGCTCTCCAGAGGTTTCCGGACGTCTACGACGCCGTCTATGAGCTGGAAGCCGGCGATTACTCCGAGCCCCTGCCCGCGCCGCCGTCCTGGGCCCCCGAGGGCTGGATGGTGGTCCAGGTGCGCATGAAGGGCGAGCCGAGGCAGCTCGAATTCGACGAGATCGTGGACATGCTTCGGGGTCGCGTCCTCGCCCTCGAACAGGACAAGGTCTTCAGCGCGTGGCTGTCGGACAAGATGGAGGAGTACGGCGTGACCGTGAATCCGGACGTCCTCTCTTCAATCGACTTCTCGGCCCTGTAAGAGATACCGTATGAAACACCCTTCCGCCGGACTGCGGCTGCTGATTCCACTCGCGCTCGCCGCGGCGGCCTCCGCCGCCGGGGCCGCGGAGCCGGTCGATCGCATCGTCGCCGTCGTGGAGAAGAACCCGATCTTCGCGAGCGACATCGAGAGCGCGGTGGCCGAGGAGCTCTATCTCAGGCAGATGAAAGGCGAGCCCATGCCCGCCACCGAGGCCGAGATGGAAGAGCTTCGCAGCAGGCTGCTCGATGCGATAATCGACAGGCGGATCGTGCTCGAGAAGGCGAGGAAGGAGGGGATCGAGGTGTCGCGCCCGGAGGTCGAGGACGCGCTCGACAGGTGGGTCGTCGACCTCATGCAGGCCGCGGGTTCCGAGGACGCCTTCATGGCTGAGCTCGAGCGGCAGGGGATGACGCTGAGAGGCCTCAAGGACCGCTACCGCAAGGACCTCAGGGAGCAGCTCGTCATCTCGAAGTTCATGAGGTCGCAGTTCGGGGCGGTCAGCGTCGATGAGGCGGAGGTCCGGGAGTTCTACGAGACCAAGCCCGACTCCATCCCCGAGATCCCCGCCGTGGTCGGCATCTCGCATATAGTCATAGCCCCCAGGCCAGCCCCGGAAAAAGAGGCCGCCGTGCTGGAGAAGGTCAGCCGCGCCCTCGACCGCCTGCGGAGCGGCGAGCCCTTCGCCGACGTGGCGCGCGACATGTCGGAAGACGCGTTGACGCGGGAGGCAGGGGGGCTGCTGGGGACGGTGAAGAGGGAGGACCTCGGGCCGGAGATCGCCGAGGCCCTCGAGGGCGTGCGGCCGGGAGAGATATGCGGGCCGACGCGGACGAAGTACGGTTACGAGATACTCAAGGTCGACGAGGAGACCGACGGAGCGCTCAAGTTGAGGCACATATTCTTCAATCTCGTCACGACCGCAGCCGACTCGCTGGCGACAGGCGACCTGGCGCGGGAGATCCGGCAGCGGGCCGCGAACGGCGAGAGTTTCGAGGACCTGGCCAGGGAGTACAGCGACGACGAGCGGACGCGCGACGCCGGCGGCTACGTCGGCGAGGTGGAAATATCCGCGCTCGGCGAGCCCCAGGCCTCCGTTCTCGCCGGAATGAGCCCGGGCGAGATCTCGCCTGTCCTGCCGACCCCGTTCGGTTTCCAGATAATAAAGCTCGTCTCGCGCGGAGAGACAAGGAAAGCGACCTACGAGGACGCGAAGGATTACATAAGGAACCTGCTCGAGAGCCGGGCGCGCGAACGCCAGTTCCAGGAGTGGCTCAAGCGGACGCGTGAGGAGATATTCGTCAAGCGCTATGTCGACTGATGGGAGCGCGCCTTGAGACTGGACGTCTTCCTCAAGAGGGTCGGGCTCTGCAAGCAGCGGGCGCTGGCCAAGGAGCTGTGCGACGCCGGCAGGGTGAGAATGGACGGCGCTGCGGTCAAGCCCGGGAGAGAGGTGAGGGAGGGCAGAACGCTCGAGATCGAGTTCAAGAGGGAGATTCTCAGGATAGAGGTGACCGGCCTCCCCGGGCGCAACTACAGGAAGGGGGACGGGGAGGCTTTCTACAATGTGATCGAGCGCAAGGGCTGCGATCCCTTCCGCTGACGGGCGGCCGCCCTTGTGGGGGATGAACGTGGGACGATCATCGAAGCCGCGCATCGCCATAACCATGGGTGACCCGGGCGGCATCGGCCCGGAGATCGCCGTCGCGGCGGCGGCGTCGCCGGGGCTCCGGCGCGTCGCCGATCCCGTGTTGCTGGGCGACATCGACTACCTCGACGCGCTCGCCGGCGGCCTGGGAGCGGTGGTCGTACCGGACTGCGGGCGGGCGTCGCGGGCCCGGCCCGGCCCGGCGGAAGTGAGGGTGATCGATACCGGGGGCATCACCGGAAAGGTCGCGACGGGGCGCCCCACGGCGCAGGGCGGGCTGGCGGCGGGCGCGGCCGTCGAGACGGCGGTGGATCTCGCGGTCTCGGGCGAGGTCGGCGGCGTCGTGACGGCGCCGGTTTCGAAGGAGTCGCTGGCGCTCGCGGGCTACGGCATGATCGGGCACACCGAGATGCTCGCGCGGCTGACGCGGACCCGGAGTTATGCCATGATGCTTGCGCGAGGGGGCCTCAGGGTGATATTCGCGACGACGCATGTGCCGATCTCCAAGGTCGCCCGCAGGCTCAATGCGGAGGGCCTGGTCGAGAAGTTCACGATCGGGATCAAGTACCTCAAGGCCTACATGGGGATACGCAGCCCCAGGCTGGGAGTCTGCTGCCTCAATCCGCATTGCGGCGAGGGCGGGCTCCTTAGCGGGGAAGAGAAGAACATAATCATCCCGGCCGTCAGGGCGGCGAAGAGGAGAGGTATGTCTGTAGACGGGCCGTTTCCAGCCGATTCCATATTCCGGGGGGACGCCGCCCGCTTCGACGCGGTTGTTGCAATGTACCACGATCAGGGTATGATTCCGCTCAAGATGGTGAAGCGGGAGGAAGTCGTGAACATAACCCTGGGCATACCCATAGTACGCACGTCGCCGGGGCACGGGACGGCGTTCGATATCGCCGGCCGCTTCGAGGCGGACTGCCGCGGCATGGTGGCGGCGGCCAGGGAGTGCGCGCGGATCGCGAAGAGGGTGAGCAATGCTCGTTGAGTTCCGGAACGTCAGCAAGAGCTACAGGAGCGGTCTCATGGCCGTGACCGGCATCAACCTGACCATAGACAAGGGCGAGTTCGTTCTCCTCGTCGGGCCTTCCGGCGCCGGCAAGACGACAATCATGAAGATGATCTACATGGACGAATTCCCCACACGTGGAGAGGTGATCGTCGGCAGGTATTCTTCGAAGTCGATCGGCGGCCGCAAGATCGCCATGCTCCGCAGGCAGGTCGGCGTCGTCTTCCAGGAGTTCAGGCTGCTCAGGGACCTCACGGTCTTCGAGAACATCGCACTGCCGCTTAGAGCCGCGGGCAAGCGGGAGAGCGAGATCAAGAAGAGGGTGAGCAACGTGCTCTACTCGGTCGGCCTGTCCTCCAAGAGGCACCAGTTCCCGCTCAAGCTCTCGGGCGGCGAGCAGCAGAGAGTCGCCATCGCGAGGGCGATGGCGTTGCGCCCGCCGCTTCTCCTGGCGGACGAACCCACGGGGAACCTGGACCCGGATACTTCCGAACAGATATTCGAGCTGCTGCTCGACATCAACAGGGGCGGGACGTCCGTTCTCGTGGCGACCCATGAGCACGACCTTGCCGGGCGATTGGGCAAGAGGATCCTCAGGCTCGACGGGGGAAGGCTGGCAGGCGGGGGAGGCGACGAATCTTGTACCTCCTGAAGGAGACGATCAACGGGATCAGGCGGGCCGGGTTCATGTCGGTCGCGTGCGTTCTCATCACGACCTTCTCGTTTCTCATACTCGGCATCTTCCTGCTCGCGACGGCGAACCTCAGGGAGATTCTCCGGTATGCGCACGAGAAGGTGGAGATTGTCGCTTTCCTGGAGGACGGCGTGACTGCGGCGGGCATGGACTCGCTCGAGGCGGAGCTCGATGCGATACCGTTCATCGAGGAGAGGAGATTCGTGTCGCCGGACAGCGCCCTCGCGAGGCTCCGCGCCGAGTTCGGGGCGAAGAGCTTCATTCTCGATGCGCTCGATGAGAATCCGATGCCGGCGTCGTTCGAGATAACTCTGAAACCCCAGTACCGGTTGAAGGACCGCGTGGTGAGCGTCGCCGAAAGGATAAGAAAGCTGCCGGGCGTCGAGGATGTCAGCTACGGCCGCGGCTGGATCGCCAGGCTCGAGACCCTGGTCAAGATGCTGGCGCTGATCGACGTCTGCGTCGGGCTCGTGGTGGCGGCAGCCTCCATCGTGACGGTGTCCTACACGGTGAGGCTGACGCTCTTCGCACGCAAGGAGCACATCAGGGTTCTCAAGCTGGTCGGGGCGACCGACTGGTTCGTCATGCTGCCGTTTCTCCTCGAGGGCGTCGTACACGGGGTGGTGTCGGTCGCGGCCTCGCTGCTCGTGGTCTACGGCGCGTACCGGGTCATCGCCGTCAGGATTCCCCAGGCCGTCTACCTCTCCTTCGGCATGATCGTCTTCTTCACGATCTTCGGGGTGCTGGCGGCCGTGCTGGGAAGTTGGGTTTCTCTCAAGACCTTCATGCGGGCGAAGGACTAGGGGTTGATTCCGTGAGACCTCTCCGGCTGTTCATGCTTGCATTGCTTCTCATGGCGGGCGTCTCGGGCGCCCTGCAGGGAGGGGAGCCGGCGCCGTCGTCGAGGGAGGGCCTCGAGGAGAAGATACGCAGCACGGAAGCCGAGCTCGAAGACATCAGGAGGCAACTCGATGAGAAGCGGAGGCAGGCGGAGGAGATCGCCGGCGAAGAGAGCGGGATCGAGGCGGAAATCACGAGGATAGGCGAAGAGATACGCCTGAACCGCAGCCTTCTCGACAAGCTGGCGCAGCAGAAGGAGGCCCTCGTCAGGGATCTCGAGTACTCGCAGCGGGACCTGGAGCTCGCGGAGATCGCGCTGGACGATTCCAGGGAGTTGCTCAACAGGCGGCTGAGGAGCATCTACAAGTTCGGACGCGGGCAGGTGATGGAGATCCTGCTGACGTCCAAGACCTTCGCAGATCTCGCCGAGCGCATCTACTACTTGACCGTGATCGCCGACCATGACTACGAGATAATCAGGAGTTTCGCCGAGCAGGTCGAGTCCAAGCGCGTCCTCGTACAGTACATCGAGGAGAAGAAGGCGAGGATAGAAGCCGTCGAGAAGGAGACACGGCGGGAGGCCGACAATCTGCGGGCGAGGAAAGAGGAGAGGGACGCCCTCGTCGCGCAGCTCAAGGAGAAGCGTTACTACTACGAGAACATGGCGCGGGAGCTGGAGGAGGCGAGCCGCAACCTCGAGGCCGTGATCGAGGCCCTGCTGGGTCAAGCCGAGGCGCTGGCCGAGGCGGACACGACTTTCGAGGGCAGGATGGGGACGCTGATGTGGCCGTGCGACGGACAGGTCGTGTCGGAATACGGCATGGAGACGCATCCCAGGTTCGGTACGATCATAAAGAACAACGGGATCGACATCAGGACCGAGCCGGGGAGCAAGGTGCGCGCCGTCGCGTCGGGCGAAGTGAGTTTCGCGGGCCCGCTTTCGGGCTTCGGCAATTGCATCATCATAGCGCACGGCGACGGGTTCTACACTCTGTACGGGCACCTCGAGTCGCTGCTCGTAACCAAGGGCCGCAGGGTTGGCGAAGGCGATGCAATCGGTTATATTGGAGAGACGAGCACACCGGAAGGTGCTGTGCTGCATTTCGAGATTCGCAAGGGCAAGACGCCGCTTGATCCATCCAAGTGGTTCTTGAGATGAGGCCGGAGTATATGGAAGAAGCGAAGCGTGAACGGTCGGATGTGCCCCGGGTCGTCCAGGTCGAGTTCAAGGGCGAGCGGCGGGGCTACTTCCTGAACACGAGGAATCTGCCGATCGAGGAGGGAGACTATGTCGTCGTCCAGGTCGAGAGGGGGCGTGACGCCGGGAGGGTCGTGAGATGCGGTGACGTCCTCGACAGGATCCCGGAGATCCTGTCGGTCAAGCAGGAAGTGCTCCGCAAGACGACCGAGGAGGACCTGCGGAAATACCAGGAGAACGAGAAGAAGGAAGAGGAAGCGAGGCGGGTGTGCGAGGAGAAGATCGCCGCGCACGGCCTCAAGATGAAGCTCGTCGAGGTCGAGTACCAGCTCGACGGCACCAAGATCACTTTCTTCTTCACCGCTGACGAGCGCGTGGACTTCAGGGAGCTGGTCAAGGACCTGGC
>JALGWA010000311.1 GCA_025774425.1 bacterium | reverse complement strand
CCCGGGCTCGCGAAGAGACCGTCCGGGTTGAGGTAGCCGGACCCGTCGTGATGCCAGACATAGATGTGACCTTCCGCGGTGCCGGCGATTATCTCCAGATCGCGGTCTCCGTCGAGGTCGGCGACCGCCGGGGACCCGTATATCGTTCCCTCGGCCTGCGCGAAGAAACCGTTCGGCTGCAGGTAACCCGTGCCGTCATGGTGCCAGCAGTACACCTGCCCGAAGGAATTCGCCGCGATGATCTCGAAGTCGAAGTCACCGTCGATATCGGCTATGGTCGGCGCGGCCCTGACCTCGCCGCCCAATGGCCTGAAGTAGCCGCCGGGCGCGCGCAGACCCGTACCGTCGTGCCTCCATGCGTACAGGTTGCCGTCGTTGGAGCCGACGATGATCTCCACCCGGCCGTCGCCGTCGAGATCCGCCATCGCCGGCGATGACCAGACGATGTCGCCGGTCGTGCCCGGCCAACCGGCCCTGACCCCGCCGTCCTGCTCCCAGACATATACCATCTCGTCCTTGGAGCCGGCGGCGACCTCCAGACCGCCGTCGCCGTCGAGATCCGCGACACAGGCCGACGAGTACATGACATCCGTCGCCCCCGCCGGCCAGCCCGCCTGGTAAGGGGCCCCGGTCCAGGCCTCCAGGGTTCCGCTCGGGGCGCCTGCATTGCCCATCGAGTCGCGGGCCCGGACGTAGTAGAAGTAGTCCTCCTCGCTCGAGAGACCCTCATCGACGAGGCGCGCATGGCCGTCGACGACGCCGACGAGGCCGTAGGGGCCGGCCGGTTCGTCGGCCCGATACACGTCGTACCCCTCAAGCAGGCTGTCGGCACTCGCGTCCCAAGCCAGCTCTATGCAGTCCGCGCCGCTCAGGTAGCGGAGGGAATCGACCGCGGAAGGGCTCCTCACGAAAACCGTCTCCGACCAAGTCCTTCCGTAGGCGTCAGTCAGGTGGACTCCGAAGCATATGTCGCCCCCGGTGCTCCGCACGAGGTAATCGTCCCCCTCCCCGTATTCACCGCCCGCGAGGTCTCCGTAGTCGCTGACGCTGTCCAGGACGACGATTCCGCTCGAGGGGCGCAACGTGCCGCTCAGGCCCCTCAGCCCGCCGTCACCGACGTTGCGCACGCCGAAGACGACGGCCAGCGTGTCGCCTTCGAGCGGCACCACCACGACGCGCTCGCCCTCCGGCGCCCCGTCCCGGACGAGCACGCGGAACCAGTCGCGCCAGCGGCCTTCGCCGCTGTCCGCGATCGCGACCTCGAACCACACGCCCACCCCGTCTCCGCGGGGCCCGACAAACTCGACATCGTAGACACCGGCCACCGCCTCGGCGCCGACATCCCCGTAAGCATGGCCGCCGTCGTGGATCAGCACCCGGCTTGCCGCACCCGAGAGGAAGTCGAAGCCCTCCTCGAACCCGCCCTCCCCGAGCACGCCTGAGACGACGATCGAGGTCCCATCGACATCGAGCCGGTCTTCCGGTCCCAGACCGTGCGCCCGATATCCTCTTATCTCTCCGTAAACCTCCAGACTGCACCGGTATGAGACGGCGCTGTCGCCCCCTCTCCCGAATCTCACATGCCAGCCCATGCCGTCGAGCCAGAGCCGGCAGCCGGTCTCGCCGCCGAAGTCGCGCATCGGCCTGCCGAGCACCTCGTCGCCGATACCGACGCCGAACGGGACCGCCCCGGGGCTCCAGCCCTCCCTGCCGACACGCACGAGGCTGTCCGCCTGCTGCCCGTCGATGAGCACGTCCACCGACAGGCTGCAGCCCTCCAGGGCGACGAGACCGGCTGTGACTCCGCCGACCGTGCCCGAGCCGCCGTTCACCAGGTCGACTTCCAGGCCCACGCGCTCGCCCCAACCGGCCTCGCCGTCACCGTTGCCCGTCCAGCCGGCGCCGTCGTCGATCGACACGCCGGCGACGTAGCACCTGCCGCCCGCGCCCGTGACCTCGACGCTGTCCGCGGTCACGAGGCAGCCCTCGTGACTCACGCTTAGCCCGGCAGGCCCAGGACCGGCCGGGCGGTACTCGAGAACGGCCTGCCCGGACGCGTCCGTCAGGGCCGCTCCGTACTCCCCGCGCGGGCCTCTGAGCACGACCGTCGCACCTTCCACGGGACCGTCCCCGTCCGAGACGGTCACCACGTAGACACTGTCACCGTAGTCCATCGCGCCCGAGTGCTCGAGCACCAGCGTGTCGGGCTCATCCGTCCAGACGGTGAGCACCGGGTCGCCCAAGAGCATGTAGGACAGCACCATCCATCGCGCGGAACCGTCACGGCTCTGCGCCGATGGAATCTGTTCCTGATAGTGGAGCGCACACACGTCGCCGAGTCCGTGCACGCCGCGGTCGAAGAAATAGTCGCAGAAGGCTTCGAGGAAGTACTCTCCTATGTACGGGAAGTTGAACCGCGTCGTCGCGTAAGCGGCGATGCACCCCCCGACGGGGTTCACGACGTAATGCCTGAAGACACAGTCGACATCCACGGCGCCGTTGCTGCAGTTCAAGGCGTAGACGAAGCCGCACCTGCCGGCGTTCGATAGTGTGTCGTAATCGCTCGAATGGATGTACGGAGGCGTTCCGGCCGCCGTCGATGTCCGGAAGCGGTCGCCGTGGCCGGCGATCATCGTCAGGCCGTAGCCCTCGCCGATCGCGCTGAGACAAGGGTCCCGGCTCATCGTACCGACCTGCTCATAGAGCTTGGTCGTATCCCAGGACGCCGGAAAGTGAAGCGCGGCCTCGTCGAGCAGGTCGCCTCCGTCCAGACTTATCGAGTCGCCCGGTTCCCAGTCCGACGGGAGGAGCACCTCCCCCATCAGGAGAGCCGTGCCGGCGAAGCCGGGGGCGGGATTCGTCATGTACAGGATGGCCTTGTCTATGCAGCCCGCCGCCTCCTCGACCGTCCTGACCGGCAGCCTGCCGACGATGACCTGGGGGTAGAGGGTGACGCCGTCGCCTATGACCGTCTCCCCGTCGCCCCATTCGCCGAATATGTCGTTCCCGTTCTCGTTCCAGGTGCCCTCGAGATTGGAATAGTACAGATCCGTCGGTATGCTC
>JALGWA010000310.1 GCA_025774425.1 bacterium | reverse complement strand
GCGGGCAGGAAGCCCGGGTCCGGGCGGAAGAAGGGCAGGCGGAGAAGATGAGGTTCCCGTTCCGCGTGGCGGTTCCCCGCGATTACGTGGACAGGGCGGTGAGGGCCGCGCTCCGGGAGGACATAAACAGGGGCGACGTCACGACCGACTCGGCCGTGCCCGCCGGCAGGAGAGCGACGGCGGTCGCCCGCGTGAAGGCGAGGGGAGTGATAGCGGGGCTCGGGGTCTTCAGGGCGGCTTTCAAGGCTCATGACGCCGGCACGCGGGTGAGATTGCTTTGCCGCGACGGCGACAGTCCGCCCGAGGGAAGCCCCATCGCGGAGGTCAGGGGCAGGGCGAGGAGCATACTCACTTGCGAGCGTGTGGCGCTCAATTTCCTGCAGCATCTCTCGGGGATTGCGACGGCTACGGCGGAGTTCGTGGCGGAGGTCGACGGAACGGGCGTCCGCATAATCGACACGCGCAAGACGACCCCGGGGCTCCGGCTGCTCGAGAAATACGCGGTGCTCAAGGGAGGCGGCTTCAACCATCGGCCGACCCTCTCCGACCTCATCATGATAAAGGACAATCACCTGAGGGCCGCGGGCGGCCTTCGCGCGGCGGTCGAGGCGGCGAGGAGGAGAAAGGGTGTGCTCATCGAGGTCGAGATGGCTCCCGGCATGGACCTCGGCCGGCTCGAGGACCTTCGCGTCGACATGGTCATGCTCGACAACTACCCGATAGCGGAGCTCAGGCGGGCGATCCGATTCCTGAGATCGCTTCCCTACAGGCCCTTGGTGGAAGTGTCGGGCGGGGTGCACCCCGGCAACGTGAGGAAGATCGCCGAGTGCGGGCCGGACTTCATTTCCGTAGGGTACATCACGCATTCGGCGCCTTCGCTCGACATCTCCCTCGATTTCGACGGGCTCGGCCGGGAGGGGCGGGCATGAACGATCTCGAAACGGCGGTGGTGCTCATGCTGAAGTCGGCGGGCATGTATGTGACGAGGGAGGATCTCTCCGCCCGCCTCGGCGTCGCGGCGGGCGATCTCGACGGCGTCGTCGAGGATCTCCGTTCGCGCGGATACAGGATAGACGAGGTCCCGGGGCAGGGCCTGCGCCTCGTAGACGTCCCCGCCGTCCTGGACGGGTGCGAGCTCCGGACCGCGCTGGACACGTCGCTGGTCGGGAGCGAGGTGTTCGCATTCGGACGCGTCGCGTCGACCAACGACATCGCCTTCTCGCTGGCGAGGACGGGCTCGCCGGAGGGGACGCTGGTCGTGGCGGAGGAGCAGACGCGGGGCAAGGGCCGGCTCGGCCGCCGGTGGCACTCGCCGCCCGGGCTCGGTCTCTGGTTCTCCCTGGTGCTGCGGCCCGAGGTCAACGCGGGCGAATCGTCGGGCATCTCGCTGGTGGTCGCGCTGGCCGTGGCCGTCGTCCTGCGGGACGCCTACGGCGTGGATACGAGGATCAAGTGGCCCAATGACGTCGTCGTGGGCCCCCGGAAGATATGCGGCATCCTGACCGAGGCCGAGTTCCACGGAGACGGCGTCGAGTTCGTCGTCGTCGGGACGGGCATCAACGTGGGGCAGCGGGAAGGTGACTTCCCACCGGCCCTGAGGGGCAGGGCGACCTCGATCGCCATCGAGAGCCCCCCGGGGGCCGACCGCGTCGATGTTCTCCGCCGCGTGCTCCGGGCCGTCGAGGAGAGGTATGCGCTCCTCCGCCGCGGCGCAGGGGAGTGACGGAGGGAGTCGCGGTCGACATCGATGAGGCGGGCGCCCTGGTCTTGAGAAAAGAGAACGGCCTCAACGAGAGAGTGCTCGCGGGCGATGCGACCTTGATGGACACGGGGGATGCGACATGATAATCGCGGTCGATGTCGGCAATTCGACGACGATGCTCGGCGTGCTCGAAGGCACGGACGTCGTGCTGTCGTGGCGCGTCACCACCGGGGAAAGAACCCGCGACGAGTACTCTCTGCTCATCTGTTCGCTGATGGCGAGAGCCGGCGTGGACAAGGCGGCGATCGGGACCGCCGGCATATCATCCGTGGTGCCGTCCGAGACCGGGCCGATAGCCGACGCCATTGCGGACGATACGGGGGCCGGCGTCGTCCGCGTCGATTACAGGCTCGACTGCGGCATCGTGATCGCCACGGACAACCCGATGGAGGTCGGGGGCGACAGGATCGCCAATGCGGTCGGCGCCTATTTCGAGTACGGCGGGCCGGCTATCGTCGTCGATATGGGGACGGCGACGACTTTCGACTTCATCAGCGCGCTCGGCGAGTACAAGGGGGGGCTGATCGCGCCCGGCATCGTCTCGGGCGCGAGGGAGCTCTGGGAGCGGGCGCGCATGCTTCCGGAGGTCGAGCTCGGCAGACCCGAGCGGGTGATCGGCCGGACGACGATCGAGGCGATGCGCTCGGGAATCTACCACGGTTCCCTGGGGCAGATCGAGTGGATCATACGGAAGATGTGGGAAGAGGTCGGCTGCCGTTGTCGTGTCGTATTCACCGGCGGCTACTGCGACCTCGTCAGGAAGGGGCTTCCCTTCGAAACCGAGTTCGCCCCGGAGCTCACCCTCAAGGGAATAGCCTACGCCGTCGAGCCCCGGCTGAGGCCGGCGTCCGGAGCGTGAAGCCGGCGGGCAGGGGACGCCTCATTTACAGCTTGCGATTGCGTAACGCTGGTTGTAGTTTGGGCTTAGCAGCAAATGAGCAAGCTCGATATCCCGCCGTGGAAGTGGTAAAAGGAGGTGTGAAATGGCTAAGCAAGTGGAATTCAGCGGCGATGCAAGGGCTGCCCTCAAGAAAGGCGTGGACCGGATTGCAGGCGCGGTGGGTGTCACGCTTGGCCCGAAGGGAAGGAACGTCGTTCTCGACAAGAAGTTCGGTTCGCCCGTCGTCACCAATGACGGCGTGACCATCGCCAAGGAGATCGAGGTCAAGGACCCGGCCGAGAATCTCGGCGTCTCCATGGTCAAGGAAGTCGCTACACGTACCCAGGACGTCGCAGGCGACGGAACCACGACGGCGACCATACTGGCGCAGGCCATAGTCACCCACGGCTTGAAGAACGTGACCGCCGGCGCCAATCCGATCGCGCTCAAGCGCGGGATGGAAAAGGCGGCCGACGCGATCGTCGACGCCGTCAGGAAGCAGGCCAAGGCGATAAGGACGAGGGAAGAGGTCGCCCAGGTGGCGACGGTTTCGGCGAACAACGACGCCGAGGTGGGGGAACTCGTGGCCGAGGCCATGGACAAGGTCGGCAAGGAAGGCGTGATCACCGTCGAAGAGGCCAAGGCGATGGAGACGTCGCTCGAGGTGGTCGAGGGGATGCAGTTCGACAGGGGCTACCTGTCGCCCTATTTCGTGACGGACGCCGAGAGCCTGACATGCGTTCTGGAAGACTGTTTCATTCTGATTCACGATAAGAAGATCAGCGTCATGAAGGACCTGGTGCAGATCCTCGAGAAGACCGCCCAGGCCGGCAAGCCCATCCTCATCATCGCCGAGGATGTCGAGGGTGAGGCGCTCGCGACGCTCGTCCTCAACAAGCTCCGCGGCACGATCCAGTGCTGCGCCGTTAAGGCGCCCGGGTTCGGGGACAGGAGGAAGGCGATGCTGGAGGATATCGCCATTCTGACGGGTGGGCGCGTGATCTCCGAAGAGGCGGGCTTCAAGCTCGAGAACGTCGTGATCGGCGATCTCGGCACGGCCCGGAAAGTGGTGGTGGACAAGGACGACACCACCATCGTGGGCGGCAAGGGCAAGGCCCAGGACATAAAGCAGAGGATAGCCCAGATCAGGAAGCAGATAGAGACGTCGACATCCGACTACGACAAGGAAAAACTCCAGGAGAGGCTGGCCAAGCTCGTCGGCGGGGTGGCCGTCATCAAAGTCGGCGCCGCCACCGAGACGGAGATGAAGGAGCGCAAGGCGAGGGTCGACGACGCGCTCGCCGCCACGCGTTCCGCCGTCGAAGAGGGCGTGGTCCCCGGAGGGGGCGTCGCCCTGCTGCGCGCCGAAGGGGCCGTCAGGAAGCTCAAACTCACCGAGGACGAGAGGGTCGGTGCGGAGATAGTGTTGCGCGCGCTCGAAGAGCCTACCCGGAGGATCGCCGAGAACGCCGGCGTCGAGGGCTCGGTGGTGGTCGAGAAGGTGAAGGCGGCCAAGGGCGCGGTCGGCTTCAACGCGGCGACGAACGAGTACGAAGACCTCGTCGAGGCCGGCATCATCGATCCGGCGAAGGTGACGCGGACCGCACTTCAGAACGCCGTCAGCGTGGCCGGATTGATACTGACGACTGAATCCATAGTCTTCGAGAAGCCCGAAGAGGAAGAGGAAGAGGAATAGAACGGGGGGTCAGGCCGCCGAGTGCGTGCCTGGCCCCTTGCCTTTGCGCCCGCGCATCTCAATGCTTGCGGCGGGTCGCCGCGAAGCTGAGTCCCAGCGTGACGGCCAGCATGACGAGTATCGCCGGCCTGGCCCCTGCGCTTACGGCCAGCAGGCCGGCCAGGGGGGCGGTGCCCGCCGCGACGCCCTTCATCAGCATGTCACGGAAGGCGAATATGGTCGCCCGCCTGTTCTCCGTCGACTCCTGCTGGATCGTCGTCTCGCTGCTCACATAGACCGGTCCCGCCGCGAGGCCCGCGAGCAGGGCGGCCGTTCCGAGTACGGCGAAGCTGGTCGTCAATTCGAAGGCCGAGAGCACGACGCATGCCGCCGCGGTGCCCACGCCTGAGATGACGTATCTGTCAACGCCTGACAGGAGCTTCATCGTCATGTAGCTCC
>JALGWA010000309.1 GCA_025774425.1 bacterium | reverse complement strand
CGACCCACAGTCGGGGAGGGCGGCGTGACTTTCACGCTTCGGGCTCCCGACGCCGACCAGGTATTCATAGCCGGCGATTTCAACGGCTGGCATCCGACCCGGGATTCGATGTCCAAGGACTCGACGGGGACGTGGACGGTCACCATACCCCTGAAGCCCGGGCGCTATGAATACAAGTACGTCATCGACGGCGGTGAACTGTGGAAGCACGACATCACCAACCCGCTCTGGGTGCCCGATCCCTACGGCGGCCGCAACTCGCTCGTCGTCGTCACGCAGGAGGGGAAGCTCGATTTCTCGCGGCGCGGGGGGCGGCTGCCGGCCGCGCCGGTCGTGGGCTCGCTCAAGGGCTACTCCAAGCCGCTCCACGTCGCCATCGTGTGGCATCAGCATCAACCTCGGTATCTCAAGGACCCCGACACCGGTGAGTACCTGGAGCCGTGGGTGAGGATCCACGGGATAAAGGACTATTACGACATGGCGGCCATGCTCGAGGAGTACCCGGCCATGAAGATGACGATCAACCTGACGCCGGTGCTGCTCGAGCAGATCCAGGAGGTCGTCCGCGGCTATTACTCCTGGAAGGAGGCCGGAGGCGCCGGGCCCATACCGGGCTGCGACAAGTGGGTGAGACTGACGCTGACCCCGCCGGCCGAGCTGACGCATGACGAGAAGGCCTTCATCCTCAGGAACTTCTTCCGCATGCCGCGGGAGACGATGATCGACATCCACAAGCGTTTCGCCGAGCTCGCGTCCAAGAAGCTCGGCGACACGGATTCCGAGATAGACCGGACCATAGAGATGTTCACCGACGAGGACTGGCGGGACCTACAGGCATGGTTCAACCTTGCCGAGTTCGACCCGGCTTTCCGCGCGGGGCCCGTGACGCTGCCGAGCGGCGAGACGGTGACCGTCAGGCACCTCATCAAGAAGCACAGGGGATACACCGAGGCCGACAAGGCCGAGATCATAGAGACGCAGATGAAGATCCTGGCCGGCATCATACCCGTCCACAAGAAGCTCAAGGAGACGGGGCAGCTCGAGATCATCACCTCGCCCTACTACCATCCCATACTGCCGCTGCTGTGCGACACGGATGTCGCGGCTGCGGCGAGCCCGGGGATCACACTGCCCGAGGTGAGGTTCACCCGTCCCGAGGACGCGAGGGCCCAGGTCGAGCTCGCCGTCGACTACTACTCCGACATGTTCGGGGACCTGCCCAGGGGCATCTGGCCGGCAGAGGGTGCGGTCTCGGAGGATATCGTGCCCATACTGGCCGCGTTCGACATCGGCTACATGGCGACCGACGAGGGCGTCCTGGCCAGGACGCTGGGCAAGCCGGCCCTCGACTTCACGGACAAGTACAGGATGTACGACGTCGTCCACGACGGCAGCAGGCTGGGAGTGGTCTTCAGGGACCACAAGATCTCCGACGACATCGGCTTCAGGTACCCCGGCATGGACGGCGTGGAGGCCGCCAACGACTTGATCAGGACGTTGTACCGCATCCACAAGGCGACGCAGGCATTCGAGGGTGACTTCATCGTCACCATCATCTCGGACGGCGAGAACGCCTGGGAGCATTTCAAGAAGGACGGCAAGACCTTCCTGAGATCGCTCTATTACCAGATCTCCGAGGCGAACTGGCTCGTGCCCGTGACCGTCTCCGCCTACATGGAGCAGTTCCCGCCGGGCCGGACGCTTCCCCGTCTCGCGCCGGGCTCGTGGATCGGCGGAAGTTTCGACACATGGATAGGCGAGAGCGAGGAGAACACGGCCTGGACCTATCTGGCGGAGACGAGGAATGCGATCGACGAGGCGCGGGGCGCGGCCGGTGACGAGGCCGCCGCCGCCGCGCTCGCGGAGATATACGCGGCCGAGGGGAGCGACTGGTTCTGGTGGTACGGGCTCGACCAGGGCATGGGGAACGACGAGATCTTCGACGATGCCTTCCGCGCCGCGCTCAAGCGCGTCTATGGGCTTCTCGGGCTGGCCGCCCCCGGCTACCTCGACATTCCCATCGTCACCCGGCCCGGCGAGAAGCCGTCGAGGCTGATGACGGGGCGCATAACGCCGACCGTGGACGGCGTCGCGGCCGAGGGTGAATGGGACGGCGCGGCCTATGTCGGCGGCTCCGGGGGCGGCGCCATGGCCAGGTCGGGCGGCGACCTCATCCAATCGCTCTACTACGGCTACGACGGCGACAACCTCTACATCAGGATCGATCCCGGCGACAGGCGGATGGAAGGCTGCGAACTCGGCATATACATCTCCGGGAGTTCGGGCATCCGGAGCAACGCCAAGACGCGCGCGCGCGCCGACGCGGCGGCGCGTTCGCTCGGGTTCGGCATCTCGTGGGAAGTCACCGTCAGGCCCGGGGCCCGGCGCGCCGCGCAGGCATACAAGGCCTCGGGCACGGGCGACTGGCTCGACAGTTTCGAGGCGCCCGCGGCCTACGAGGAGGTCGTGGAAGTGGCCGTCCCGTTCGACAAGCTGGCCGTCTCCTCGGGCGACGACCTCAAGTTCGTCGTCATAGGGTACTGCGATGACCGCGAAGTGGACCTGATGCCGGCCGAGGGCCTGCTGTCCCTCAGGGTGCCGGCCCTGGGCGGGGCCCAGGTGCTGAGGTCGCTCGACGACATCGCCGGCGACGATTACGGGCCGGGGTACTACAAGTACCCGACCGACCTCGTTTTCCTCCCGGGTTCCTTCGACATCACGTCCCTCGACGTCATGATCGAGAGGAGTCAGAAATTGATCTTCAGGGTCGGCGTGAGGGGCGGGCTGCACTCCCCGTGGGGAGGGATCACGGGTTACTCGCTCCAGGCGGTCGACATCTACATAGACACCGACGGCGTGCCGGGCTCCGGAGTGCGGCGGCTCTATACCGCGAGGCGGGCGCGGACCGTCCCGGAACACGCATGGGAGTATTACGTTAGAGCTTGCATGGATACCGTCGCCGTTTACGAACGCGGGCGGAGAATGGACGAGGTCGCGGTCAACTCCTACGCCGACATGATCACCTCCTCGATCGTCGTCGAACTCCCGCTCGGGGCCATCCGGGG
>JALGWA010000308.1 GCA_025774425.1 bacterium | reverse complement strand
TGGCCGCCCCGGCGCAGGCGGCCGCGGCGGGGAAGGTGAGCGGCGAAGGAGGTAAGACGGACATGGGAACCTCGGAAAGCGTCAGGCAGCCCGCCGTTGCGGGCGCATTCTACCCGGGGACGGCCGCGGAGCTCAGGAAGGTCGTGTCGGACATGCTGGCCGCGGTCGAACCGGTTGACCTCAACGGGCGCCTCGTGGCGCTCATTTCGCCGCATGCCGGGTACATATACTCGGGGGAGATCGCCGCCCATGCTTACAAGCTCGTCGAGGGCAGGAAGTTCGACGCCGTCATCGTCATCGGTCCGAGCCATCATGTGGCCTTCCGGGGCGCTTCCATTTTCGACGGCGCGGCCTACGCGACTCCTCTCGGTCCGGCCGAGATAAACACCGACCTGGCGCGGCGGCTCCGCGACGACTATGACTTCATAACGACCTATCCGGCCGCCCACACGAGGGAGCACTCGGTCGAGGTCCAGATACCCTTCCTTCAGGTGGCGATGCCCGACCTCAGCATCGTGCCCATAGTGATGGGCGAGCAATCGCTCGCGGCCTGCGAGCGGCTGGCGAAGGCCATTTCCGAAAGCGTCGAGGGACTGCACGTGCTCATAGTCGCCAGCAGCGACCTCTCGCATTTCCACGCCTACGAGGAAGCCGTGCGTCTCGACGATTTCGTCATCCAGCGCGTGCGTGACTTCGACCCCGAGGGCCTGGCGCGCGACCTGGCCGCCGGCAAGTGCGAGGCGTGTGGGGGAGGGCCCATGATCACCGCCATGCTCGCCGCCAGGATGCTCGGCGCCGACTCGACGGCCGTCCTCGAATACGCCAATTCGGGGGACACCTCGGGCGACAAGTCCAGGGTGGTGGGCTACCTCGCGGCCGCCGTGTACGACAAGGAGGACGTCGGCGTCAACCTGGGCCTCGGCGAGGAGGAGAAGGTCGAGCTCGTCAGGATCGCCAGGGCGTCCATGGAAGCCGCCGTCAGGGGGAAGAAGGTCCCGGGGTTCGAAGCGGCGACTCCGCTTCTCGCCGAGAAGCGCGGCGCCTTCGTCACCTTGACGAAGGACGGGCGTCTGAGGGGATGCATCGGGCACATCAGGGCCGTCGCGCCCCTCTACAAGACCGTCTCGGACATGGCCGTCGCCGCCGCCCTCGAGGACCCCAGGTTCGAGCCGGTCAGGCCGGATGAACTCGACCAGATCGAGATCGAGATTTCCGTGCTCACGCCCTTCGAGAAGATCGCCGATCCCTCGGAGATCGTCGTCGGCGTGCACGGTCTCTATATCGAGAAGGGGACGCATCACGGGCTGCTCCTGCCCCAGGTCGCCACGGAGTACGGCTGGGATCGCCGGCAATTCCTCGACCAGGTGTGCCGCAAGGCGGGCCTGCCCGAGGGCGCCTGGAAGGAGGGCGCGACCATATACGTCTTCTCGGCGCAGATCTTCAACGAGCGGCAGGTGACGGGGAGCGGCCGGTAGCGAAAGCGAGCAGGCACAGCACCCCCAGGTTGACGGCGGCGACGGCGAGGGCCGCCGCCGTGATGCCCAGGGCCGGTATGGTCAGGAAGCCCGTGGTGAAGCCGGCCACGGAGGCGCCGACGAGGTCCATCGAGTAGGCGGCGGCTCCGGCCGACGCCTCGCCCGCTGCTCCCTTCGCGAGCGAAGCCGAAGCGACCGTGAATGCGCTCGCGCCTATCACACCGGCAAGCGCCGCCAGCACAACGTAGAGGACGTCGACGGCCGCGCCGGGCGGGCCGGGGGCCGAGTGCTGCAGTCGTGCGAATACGACCGCGACGATGACGGGCAGGCAGACGAGGGCGGTCCCGGTGAGGAGGAGGGCGGCCCGGCCGGCGCTTCGGGCGAGGCGGCGGCCTCCCAACGTGGCCGTGAGGCCGAGCGCCGTCATGAAGGCCGCGATGATGACGGCGAGGCGCGTGTAAACATAGCCCCTCGTTATCTGGAAGCACAGCATGATGAGGACGGTGGTGAACATCGTGGTGAAGCCGGTCGAGTAGAGCGCGGCGAGCGGTGCGGCTCCGCGGCGCCCCAGTCTCCAGGCGAGAGCGCAGACGGCGACGGCGACGGCCGCGATCGCCGCAAGCATCGCAACGGCGGCGGCAGGCCCGAGGTGAGAGACCACCCGGGCGAGGGCCTTGCCGCTCCGGAAGTGCTTCGCCCATATCGTGAGCGCGTATGAGAAGGTGACCGGCCTGGCGTCCGAATTGGGCGCGACGTCGGCCCTGAGGGCGACGGCGCGGTCGAGCTGGTCGGCACGCAAGGGCGAGAGCCTGTCCGCGAGGAAGAACTCGTTGATATAGGCCGTCTCTATGCCCCTTTCGGCCAGGCGCGGGATCAACCTGTACTTGCCCTCGGCGAGCGGGGCGTCGGAGGCGAGGACGTGGATCGTCTCGCCGGGCAGAAGTTCCACGTGCCCAAACACGGGCTTGAGGGCGTTCACCAGTGAGGATATCAGCCCGGCGAGGTCGTCGCCGACACGCGCCCCCGGCGCCTCCACGGTGAGGCCGACGAGGCCGCCCTGCAGCAATGCGCGGCCGGCCAGGGCGAAGAACTCCTCGGTGTAGAGCCTGTTGACCTGCAGGCTGATGGGCGGCCCCGCCGCGACGATGATGACGTCGTACTTCTCGTCGGTCGCGGCCACGTAACTCCGGCCGTCGCCGAGAACGGCACGGACGTCGCGGCCGTCGCCGCCCATGCGCCCGGGCGGTCCGTATCTTTCCGCGAGGGTGAGCACCGCCGGGTCGAGCTCGACGAAGTCGACGCGCTCCACCGAAGGGTGCTTGAGGGCCTCGGCCACGACGCCCGAGCCCCCGCCGCCTATGAGCAGCACGCGCCGGGGGCCGGGATGATAGAGCAGCGGTATGTGAACCGTCTCCTCGGCGTACATCGGGTCCGGTATGGTGAAGGCGAGGGATCCGGTCCGGTAGAAGTCATGGAGGCCGTCCCTATCGGTGACCACAACATTGCCGTACTTGGTGTCCACGCTCGCCACGACATGGAGGGGTCGCCACTCGAGGTCCCTCAGGCGCAGGTCGATCCGCCCCGCGTAGGCGAGAACCAGGGCGGCGGA
>JALGWA010000307.1 GCA_025774425.1 bacterium | reverse complement strand
GCGTATTCGGCAAATCCGGGCTGATCGTCAACGCCGAAGGGGAGGTCCGGGCGTCCGAGGAGCACGCGGAGACCCCGGGTGAGCGGTCGGAGGCGCTAGAGGCACTGAAAGCCTATGTAAGAGCCTACTCTCCGAGAAGATCGCGCTGGTCATCTGCTCGCGACTGGGATACGCTGGTCGACCTCACGGTCAAAGCCGAGCGGTACGATCGCCAGACTTGGCTCGCCGACGAGGAAAACAAGCTGCACAGCCGCGGTTTCTTCAATATAATCGAGGCGCACATCGTCGAGGTTACCGAGCTGCCGGCCGACATCGCGGCCACTGTGGTCGACCTGGACCACTACGTGTCGAAATACGGGGAGGCGCGGGCCTTCTACCTCGGAATAGACTACGACGTCTGCCGTGAGGATAAGTACCATTTCGACGGCGTCAACTACAGGGTCGCCGTTATGGTTCCGGAAGACGGTGCCTGGCGCGTCGCGCAGTTCTCGGGCGCGCCGATGGAACGGCTGGCGAAGTCGGAGGCGGCGTTCGGGAGCCGGTCCGAGGCGGTAGCGTTGCTCGTACAGCGCGTACGCCTCAGATCGGGGCTGCTCATAAACCCGAAAGGCGAGATACTGGGAAGGATTTGACGGTTCAAGCCTCTAGCGGGAAGTGGGCGTCCTGATCAGGGAGTGCGTCGTCTCAAGTCGTCTTTGTAGAGAAACGAACTCCGCGTCAGCCATCCACATGAATCTTCCAGGTTATGGCAGGAACTCTGCTCCTTACGTCGAACTACAAGAGAACCCGGTCTGAAGCAACCGGCGGCTCTGACGACAAGGAGGTGAACCTCGTGCGGAAAGGGCTCCGCCGCGGACAACTGCAGCGAGGGTAAGGCAGCCTGGATCAGTAAGTACGGGTACAGTCTCAGCGTCCTGGTGAGCGCCCTGGAGGACGGACGGCCTCCGATCGCGAAGTTCGTGAAGCCCGGCAAAAACCCGCACTGGGTAGTGGTCAACGGCGTTTACGGAAACGGGGACTCCCCGGACGACTTCTACATCAAGGACCCCGGCAAGAGCAGTCGCTACCGTATAAGCGACCTCATCGACGAGGGTTACAGCGGCGCCGAGGTCGCCCTCTACAGGAGAAGGTAGGTGGTGAGCCGGCGATGAAGCATACTCCGGTCGCGCGGCCGGTGCTCGCGGCCGCGTTGACGGTGATGCTGTTGACCTCCGCGGGCACTGGCTGCGGTCGGGATGCGGTCACCGGAAAAGGCCGCGGTGCCACCAGAGGCTACCAGCTCGCGTACGTGACCCCCGAAAACGATCTCGTGCTGGCGGACCTGGGGCCCGATCCCCTTGACGGCACCCGCCCTCCCGTGATCAC
This sequence comes from bacterium, assembly GCA_025774425.1. Classification (GTDB taxonomy): domain Bacteria; phylum Arandabacterota; class Arandabacteria; order Arandabacterales; family JALGWA01; genus JALGWA01. Next base: position 1,720 of record JALGWA010000307.1, on the reverse strand, counting down.
GACGCTGGCATCCAACGCGGGGTTTGAGCCCGCGTGGTCGCCCGACGGCCGGTTGCTGGCGTGTGTCTTCGTGTCCCCGCCTCGTACGAAGGATCCCGACACGGTGAAGGTGTTCAGTCCGGACGACCCCGCCAACCCCCTGTACGAGCTGAGGTGCGAACGGGGGGACCGCCCGCGCGGGGTGGAGTGGTCTCCCGACGGCCGTCTTCTGGCCGTAGACTTCGGCACGAGCATAGTCGGCTCGGTCCAGTTGCTGGAGGTGGGTTCGTGGCGAGAGGTCGGGCATTTATGTCATCTCTGCGGGTTCTGCTGGTCCCCGGGCGGCGACAGGCTGGCCGCGGGCAGCCCGCGCGAGGTCGATCCGCCTCTGCTGCACCTGGAGACGAGCGAATCGTCGGACGTGGTGGTCTACGAGGTGCCCGGCCCGCGGGTGACGACCCTTGTCGAAGGCACTACCGAGGCGATGTACTGGCCCCTGTGCTGGCCCGAGGAGGAGCGGCTACTGGTGCAGGTGGTGTCGACCGCGGCAGCAGGCAAGGCCCACGTCTGCGAGATATGTCCGTCCGACCCGTCAGCGACGCTGAGACGGGTCGAGGCTGTGCCGCTGAGCTGCGATCACGAAGCGACGCGCCGCCTGCTGCCTCCCGAGCTCAGGGACGGCTTTAGCAGCACCTTCCGCTGGACCGCCGACGAGTCGCTCGTAGCGACCCCGATCAAGTCGGGGCCCGATCGGATGGTATGGGTGGTGGGGCGCGACGGGCGCAGCCGGCGTGTGGGCCCGGGCACCTACCCCGCGTGGCGGCCGATGGCGACGCCGGCGTCCCACTAAGGACGCGCTACGCCCCAGGCCGCGTAGCCACGACTTCCGCAGGCCGATCGGCTCTTGTATCGGCCGCGTTCAACCTCACCGTTACCCGTCGTTCCAGGGAGGAAGAGGACCACCCATGACGCCGGCAGGAAGAATCGTTCGTGGCTTCCTCACTTACCGCGCCTTCGTCCTTGCGTGTCGAACGGTGCTCGCCGTCGTGCTGATAGTCGCTGCCACCTCCAAGGCGTTGGACCCCGGTTCGGCGGCCGACGAATGGGGAGAGGCGTTTCAGGTTGGACGGTCCGGCGGGGCCGTCCTGGTCCGGTTCGTGATCGCCGTCGACTACGTGCTGGGCGCACTGCTCGTCACGGGGCTGTGGCCCCGTCCGGTGGGCTTGTCGGCCCTGGGATTGTTCTCCCTGTTCCTCGGTGTGAGCGTAGTCGCCTGGCTCGGGTTTGTGCCGCTGGTCAGGTGTCACTGCTTCGGGCCCCTCGAGTTTGGCGGGCACGTGGGCCTTCCCGCGTTCATTCGCAACCTTCTCCTCGTAGTTATGAGTGGAACGGTGGCCGCTCATTCCCTCACGGACCGGGAAAACCGAGCCCTGTAGCTCGAGGGTCTGATCACTGCCCCTGCACTCCACCTATCCTCTAGACGCCTGACCCGGCGCCGGTTCAATCCCAGGAGCTCGGCGCCCTGGCGTGTGGTCAGCCCGTCCTTCACCACAAGCTCCATCACGTAGACCCGGCGCGCTTCCTTCTCGCTCAACAGTCCGCTCCCTTCCATGGTGACATTTTCTCAGACTTCTTCTACCGTGATACGATGGTATGGGCAGATCATGTTTCTGCGCAGAAAGCGTGTGGCAGGTCACGAGTACATGGACGTTGTCGAGGCTGTTCGGCGGGATGGGAAGCC
>JALGWA010000306.1 GCA_025774425.1 bacterium | reverse complement strand
CGGCTCGCTTCGGGTTTCGGCCGTCGTGGCGAACGACGGGGAAGACGTGGCCCGGGCCTTCGGTCTCGCCTTCTATGACAGTGTCATATCCGAGGGGACATGTTTCGCCAGTCTCGAGGTCGATTCGCTGCCAATCGGCGGGGAAGTCCGCTTCGAGGCGGACTATTACGTGGGGCCGTTCCGCGACGACTTCAGGAGGATATGGTTGGTCGCGGACAGGCGCGGCGACGTGCTCGAGTACCATCGGGGCAACAACGTCGCCCACTTCGACGTCAAGTCGGGGATACAGGGCGAGATATTCGCGGTTCCCGGTGTCCCTCCGGTCACGGCAGTTGAGATTTCGAGGTCCTACATCGCCGCGTTCTCGCCGTGGTGCCAGTGCGTCTTCTCGGTGGAACCCGAGGAACCCTACCCCGTGGTTTTCGAGGACTGGGGCGAGGATCCCGATATCGCGTGGAACACGATCGTCTACGCTTCCGGCGGCGACATCGTCGGCTACGGCATCCGGGACACCTCCTCGTTCGTCGTCAGCGCCGATGTCCATGACGAGGGGCAGCCGGCCGTGTGGGGCGACAACATAGTGTGGGTCTCCGATGCGCCCGCCGGTCCCGCAATCAAGCTGAGGACGGGACAGGACAGCGTGAAGACGGTGCGGGCGCCCGGCGGGGCAGACCTCGGAGAACCTGACGTTTCGGGGGGATACGTCGTGTGGCAGGAGGACGGCGGGACCGGCTTCGACATCTACGCCTATGACCTGGATAGGGGTTCCGCGATTCCCGTATGCACCGACCCCGGCGACCAGGTGAACCCCAGGATATGGGGCGAGATCGTCGTCTGGCAGGACCTCGCGAGGGACGACGGCGACATCTACATGGCCGACCTGGCGACCGGAGAGAAGGTCGCGGTGGCGGCTGTCGAGGGGGCGCAGGTCAGTCCGGCGGTGTGCGGTGACTTCATCGTGTGGCAGGACGACCGCAACGGCAACTGGGACATCTACGCTTACAGTCTCGCCGAGCGCCGGGAGTTCCCGGTGTGCAGGCAGGTCGCGGCCCAGACGCTGCCCACCGTCGCCGATTCCACGGTGATGTGGATAGACGCCAGGGGGACGTACACCGAGGTGAGGGGACTCAAGTTCGGCGGGATACGGCGGGTGGCGGAGGTCGAGAGGTTCACCACGCTGTCGCAGGACGGTGCCGTGAGAATCACGCTCGGCGTGCGCGAGTACGACGACGGGCTCTCGTACAGGCTCTACCGCTACCCGGACGCGCGGCCGGTCCCCGAGGGCGACCGCACGCATCTGCAGGTCGAGTTCGAGCTGGGGGGCGACACGGCTTACGTCTACGTCGATACGCTGATCGCCGAGGCGAGGAAGTACTTTTACACGGTGGGGGTCGTCGACGGATACGGACGTGAGACTCATGTCGGGCCTGTCGCCGGAAGCGGCTACAGGCGCACGCCCCAGTCGTTCGTGGTCGGCCTGCCCTACCCCAATCCGGTGAGGCGCGACGTCAGGTTGGTCTTCGGCCTGCCGCGGCGGACCGTCTACCCGGAGAGCACGTCCTGGCCGGTGCCCGCCGCGGAGAGGCGGGTCGTGGAAGTCTCGGTCTGCAGCGTCGAGGGGCGCGTCGTGCGTCGTTTGCTCGGCGAGGAGATGGCCCCGGGCTACTACGAGGTGACTTGGGACGGCGTGGACGAGCGCGGGGTCCCGGTCGCGTCGGGGGTCTACTTCGTCGTGATATCGGTCGACGGCGCGGCGACTTCCCGCAAGGTAGTGATCCTCGATTGAGTGCGCCGCGTCCGCCTTGACGCGGCCGCCGGTGTCTGCTAGGTTCTGCGCGTATGGATTCTCCGGACGATCTCAAATACATGCAGGAGGCCGTTCGCGAGGCGCGGCGGGCCCTCGATGAGGACGAGGTCCCCGTCGGCGCGGTCGTCGTCGCCGGCGACCGGGTGCTGGGACGGGGCTACAACCGTATGGAGCATCTCAGGGACGCCACCGCCCATGCCGAGATAATCGCGATGGGGGCGGCCTCGGAGAATCTCGGCGACTGGAGGCTGGAAGGGGCAACGCTCTATGTGACGGTCGAGCCCTGCATGATGTGCCTCGGAGCCGCCTTCATGTCCAGGATTTCGAGGGTGGTTTACGGAGCCCGCGACATGAGGAGCGGCGCCTGCGGCGGCGCCGTGAGCCTGGGCGGGTTGAAATACATGGACCGGGAGGTTATCATAAGCGGTGGCGTCATGGAGGACGAGTGCAGGGGACTCTTGCAGGAGTTCTTCGCCAGGCTCCGGAAAGCCGGTAAGCAGAACGAATGATGCGGAGAGATGCCAGAGCGGTCGAATGGGGCGGTCTCGAAAACCGCTGGGCAGGCAACTGCCCCGGGGGTTCGAATCCCTCTCTCTCCGCCACACATAAAGAGGGGTCAGAGCTCAAAATGCACACGCCCCGGCCGGCCCCTCCGACAGGAACGCCCGCACCCGATGCGGAGAGATGCGAGAGCGGCTGAATCGGCGTGACTGGAAATCACGTGGGCGGTTTTCCGTCCCGAGGGTTCGAATCCCTCTCTCTCCGCCACTCCCGGCCGCTGTCCGCCGACGTCTGCATGCAGGCCGGCTCCGTCGGGTTCGCCGGGCTTGACTTTACAGCCCCTTTGCGATACAAGTATGCATATGAAGAAAGTGGTGATACGCGTCGGTGACCAGGCCCTCGAGGGCGAACTCAACGATTCCCGCACGGCCGGGGACATCTGGGAGGCGCTGCCCGTGGAAGGTCTGGGGCAGACGTGGGGCGAAGAGATATACTTCAGGATTCCTGTCAGCGTGGGCCCGGAGAACGCCGTATCGACTGTGGAGCTCGGGGACATCGGCTACTGGCCGCCCGGCAATGCCCTGTGCATATTCTATGGGCCGACACCGGCGAGTACAGGCGAGGAAATCGTGCCGGCGAGTCCAGTCAACATAGTGGGCAGGGTGGTTTCCGACGTAAGCGTGCTCAGGGGGACGAGTTCCCCGGGGCTGATAAAGATGGAAAAGGGGATGTAGCTCAGCTGGGAGAGCGCTGCCTTCGCAAGGCAGAGGCCGGCGGTTCGAATCCGCTCATCTCCACCACGGGCGCTGCGGGCCCTCG
>JALGWA010000305.1 GCA_025774425.1 bacterium | reverse complement strand
TGGAAGAAGATCGCGAAGGAGCAGGCGCGCCTGGTGAAGATCCTGAACCGCGTCGATCGCATCCACGTCCGCGCCGACGGCACGGATCTCAAGATGCGCGTCAAGGGCCGCAAGTGGATCAACTGCGCCGGTACCGAGAACTTCCCGGACGGGGAGATCTTCACGAGCCCCCTGGAGAACTCTGTCGAAGGACACATACGCTTCACCTTCCCCGCATGCTACATGGGCCGCGAGGTCGAGGACGTCCGTCTCGAGTTCGCCAAGGGGAGAGTCGTACGGCACAGCGCCGCCAAGAACGAGGCGTTCCTCAAGGCCATGCTCGATACCGACAAGGGCGCGCGGGGCGTCGGAGAGTTCGCCATCGGGACGAACTACGACATCAAGCGCTTCTCGAAGAACATCCTCTTCGACGAGAAGATCGGCGGCACGTGCCACCTGGCCGTCGGAGCGTCGATCAACGAGGCGGGCGGCAAGAACCACAGTGCGATTCACTGGGACATGGTGTGCGATCTCAGGAAGGGCGGCGAGATAACGGCCGACGGCAAGGTGATATACCGGAACGGCAAGTTCACGATATAGGCAGAGGAACGCCCCGCGCCGGACCGGCCGGCCCGGATGCAGCAAGGCGATCCGGCGCTGCGCCGCACTCCCGGCTCGCCGCGCGGTCCCGTCCATGGCATCGGACCAGCTCCGCGCACCTCCTCCGCACGGGAGGCCCGCGCACGGCGCCTCGGGGCCGAGCGGTCATCTCCGGCCGTGAACGTGCGCGGAGGACTCGAGGGCGTGCTCGGGCGGGCGGCTGTCCCGGCGCCGCGGAACTGGCCGCGCCCGTCACCGGGAAGCGCCGGCAGCCCGCGTGTGAGCGCTCGAGGCGCTTGTGGCTGGAGCGCCTGCCTATGATCGGGAATGCGCCCCATGCAATACCGCCGAACGATCGGCGTCCCGTATGTGTGCCGACGGGCCCGGCCGTGCCGCCGCCTACTCCCCAGTGAGTGCGCCGGAGCAGCTGGCCGGCCGGGCAAGCAGTTGAACTCGGGGCCGGGCACGGCTATAGTTGTGACCCCTGGAGCGACCGACACCGGAGGTGAACATGATCACGGTCGACGAGATAAAGTCCGCGCTCGGCTTGAAGCCGCTTCCCATCGAGGGCGGCTTCTATGTCGAATCCTACCGGGCGGCCGAGACGCTGCCGGAGGGCGTGCTCGGGGAAGGATACGGGGGGCCGAGGTCCCTCGCGACGGCCATATACTACCTCCTCACGCCCGGGACCTTCTCGGCCATGCACAGGCTGCGCTCGGACGAGGTGTACCATTTCTACCTGGGAAGCCCCGTGGAGATGCTCAACCTCCACCCCGGGGGTGAGATCAGAACGATGATGCTGGGACCCGACATGCGGCGCGGGATGCGTCTCCAGGCCGTCGTTCCCAAGGGCGTATGGCAGGGGGCGCGCGTCGCCGGGGACGGTGAATTCGCCCTACTGGGCGCGACCATGGCCCCCGGCTTCGACCCGGCCGACTACGAGCACGGCGTGAGGAAAGACCTGATACAGTCCTTCCCCGAGGCGCGCGACCTCATCATCGCCCTCACCCACCCTTGAGGGGTCAGAGCTCAAAATGCACAATCGGCCGGCGGCGCGCAGCCGGGTGGGTGGGGTCAGACCTCCAAGGGGGGTCAGACCCCTGTGCAACCGGTGGGGTCAGACCCCGTCGGACCCCCGTAAGCAGCGGTTTCCAGGTGACACAGGCCCCGCCGAGGGTGCAAATGGAAGCATGAGATGGAAGGCGAAGCGGCTTCCTCTGGCAGCCGCACTGGTGTCTCCGGCGCTGCTCCTCGCGCATGGAGCCGCACATAGTGAAGTAGCCCTCAGGGTGTACGACCCCGTCGTTCTGACCGGGGACGACATTCAGGAGCTCCAGGGTGTACCACCCGGGCTCATAGTAGCCTTCCGCTACGACGACGGCTGGGAACAGATACCCATGCAAGTCGACGAGATGGACTCCGTGGACTTCGGAACCATCTACCACACGGATCCCATAGGGTTCTCCACCCTGGTCTATGCGGACACCTCGACCTTCACGGGTGCGGACGCCGACCCGACCTTCGACGCGGACGACGAACTCGTCTTCATGGCTACGGACTCCGGGCGGAGGTGCATGTCGGGGTCGCTCCCGGCGGGCGTGGTCCCGTCGGGCGCCACCGAGCTCACCATAGTGGACCCGCTCGACGACGACACCGCCTTCGTTTACATCTTCGAGTCGGACGGGACCCTGGATCCGTCGGCGGGAGCCGACACGATCGCCTACACCTTCAACCTGCTCTCCGGTGATTACAAAACGACCTACGGTTTCGAGAACGGCCCCAACCCGGAAGACTCGTACGTCATCACTCCTTCCTACTCGGTTCACTTCGCCGACAGGTGGATATGCGACGAGATCCGCGTGACCGACCTCGGCGCGACCGGCGTGGACATACTCGACCGTCACAAGAGCCTCTTCAGGCCCGGAGACTGCAGCCGCTCCGAAGACACCTTCAGCAACGGAGAAGGCGCCTTCATCGTCAACCGCAAGGGACCCATCCGCGCCCTCAGGGGGTACCTCGGGGCCAACAGCGGCCCCAACACCTCACGCGTGCACGCTTTCTACACGAGCCGCGAGGAGGTCGTGACGGCTCTCCGCGTTCACTCCATCCCCGGCATCATGGACTTCATGGACTACTCTCCGGACGCGGCCGGCATGTCATACTACAACGATCTCAACACCGGCGGCGTTGTCATAGACGGCATGCCGGACGCCGTCGCCGCGGGTGAGGTCACGTGGGAGATGGTGACCGGTCCGCAAGGCACTCTCGTGATGTCGGTCGAGGCGACCACCGACATCCCCGACTTCGATTACACGAGCTACTACTCCGACGATTCCACCCCGTCGACGACGCAGTGCACAGGCGATGCCTACGAATACGGTGCCAGCGGTTTCATGGAGGACGAGACGATCCCCAATACGGAACCCCTGATGTCTCCGTTCAACACCTTCACGGCCGCGCGGACGATAATCTACGGCCCGCCCGACGAGGACGTCGCGTACGCCGAGCGATGCGCAGCCTGGATGTCGAACCCGCTCGTGGTGACAGCCGCCCCGTATGATGCCGCGGCCG
>JALGWA010000304.1 GCA_025774425.1 bacterium | reverse complement strand
AGCAGATGCGACACGACGGAATCCTTCGCAGGAGCCGACGACTCCTCGTCGACTTTCCCCCCGCGGCGCCTCCGGGACGGCTTGCCGGCCTCCGCAGGCCCCGCCGCCGCCTCCGGCCCGCCCCCGGCCGCTTCCGGCTCCCTGGCCTGGGGCTTGGGCGCTTCGGGCGCGCTCTCGGCTTTCGCCCCGTCCGCGGCGCCCGCTGGCGTCCCGCCGTCGGTCCCGGCGTCCTCCTTGGGCTCCTCCGTCGCCACGGCCTCGGCCGCACCGTCGGCCGCCGGCGACTTCGCCCCTTCCCCCTTGCCGTTGCCCTTCTTGAAGAATCTCAGTGTTTCCTTCGCTTCCTCGTTTACCGGATCCTCAGCCATTCCAGCCACCATCCTTCAAAGGTTGTTACCTCGTCAGGTTCACGACCTCCGCGAGCATCTCGTCGCTTGCGCTGAGAACTCTCGCGCTGGCCTGGAGGCCTCGCTGCGAGACGATCATGTCGACGAACTCCTCGGCGAGGTCGACATTGGACATCTCCAGCGTTCCCGACGAGAGCGACGCCAGCACGACGTCGCCGGGCTCACCCTTGATGGCGATACCCGAGTTGCCCGTGGGCCGGTACAGGCCGTTGCCGACCTTTTCCAGGCCTCCGGGATTGTTGAACTTGGCCAGGACGACCTGCGCCAGAGGACGGGTGATGCCGTTCGAGAACAGACCCGATATCAGCCCCGTCTCATCGAACGAGACGTCTATCAGGTTGCCCATGCCGTAGCCGTCCTGGCTCCTCACCGTCGTGCTGAACGGAGATGCGAACTGGGTTATCCCGTCGAAGCCGCCGACGGTACCCGTGTCCAGAGAGATGTGGACCGCTTCCGCCCCGGTGCCCGGGTCAAAAGAGATGTCCGTCGCACCACTGTCATACTCGAAACTCCTGAGCGAGCCGTCTTCGTGGAACGCGACCGTTCCCGACTGCCCGCTCGCTATTGTTTCACCGCCCGAGAGGGAAGCCTCCCAGTACCACTCGTTTTCCGCGGGTGACTTGAAGAACCTCAGCGTCAGGTTGTGGCCGACACCGAGGCTGTCATAACAGATGACCGACGTGAAATGCTCCGTCGCGGCGGTCTCGATGACCACCGTTCCCGCCCTAGATCCCCGTTATGAAGCCGGTATCCGGGTCCGCCACGAGCGTCAGCGACTCGGCGGGGAGGGCCGCCCTGCCGGTCGGGACGAAGACATCCGTCGCGGCCAGCGTGCTCGCGGTGCCGTTGGCGGCGGTGAAGGCCGCGCCGGAGGCCGCGCCGAAGATCTGGCGGACGATGTTGCCGTCCGCACCGAGCGACGTCGTTATGTTGTAGACCGCCCCGTCGCCAGCGTAGACGCGCGTGAGCACCACCTCTCCGCCCTCGATGGACGCAGTGACGCCGTGCGCACCACTGTTTATCGCGCTGACCAGGTCGGCCACGGTCGACGTATCGCTGAGGCCCGTGATCGCCACCGGGTCCCCGCCGTCCACGCTGATCGTGAAGTCGGAGAAGTCGGTGACGCCGAGCGATGCGAGCGTCTCCGAGCCGTCGAGCCCGCCCGGGTCGAGCAGGTTCGCGCCGGCGGCCGAACTCCGCGTCGCATTGTCGCCGGTTATGGTTATGGTGTGCGTCCCGGCCGCACCGTTCGCCGCGACGCCGTTGACGAGGTTGATCCCCGTGGTGCCCGCGGACGTCAGGGTCGCCGTGCTGGTCGTGGCCGCCGCGTCGAGGTTGCAGCCGAGCACGAGCTCTGTCGTCGAGCGCGCCGGAACCTTGATGCCGAACGGCAGCCTGATGTTCTCTATTGGCGCGCCGGGCGTGATCTCCCCGTCGCTGTCCGCCAGCTTGCCCTGCACGATGTAGCCCGTCGCGGGATCGACGAGGTTGCCCTGTTCATCGTAGGTGAACGAGCCGGCCCGCGTGAAGAAGTCGCTCGTGCCGTCGTTCAGGATGAAGAAGCCTTCCCCGTTGATGCCGAGGTCGGTGGCCACGCCGGTCCGCTGCAGCACGCCCTGCGCGAGAATGCTGTCGACGCTGCCGACGCCCATGCCGAGCCCCAGCTGGACCGGATTCTTGCCGCCGAGCCCGCCCTCGGGCCTGCGCGCGCCCTGGAGTGTCTGGACCAGCGCCTCCTTGAAAGTCACCCGGTTGCTCTTGAAGCCGACCGAGTTCACGTTGGATATGTTGTTCCCGAAAACGTTGAGAGCCGTGAGATTGGCCCTGATTCCCGAAACGCTCGTGTAAAGTGACATCAACATCTCAGTCTCTCCTCCTTCGACGCCGCCTCATTCGGTCGGCGGCGGAGGGCCTCCTGCAAAGAGGTCCGGCCCGCTATTCTGTTGGTTCTCACGCTACCACCGCGCTGTCTATGGCGGTGAACACGTTGCCGCGCGTCTCCGCGCTCGGCATCGCCGTTATGACCGTCCTGTTCTTCACGCTGACGATCAGGGCGAGTTCATCGATCAGCACGAGGGACTCGTTCGCCCCCTTGCTGCCGGCCGCTTCGACCGCGTTCAGCAGCCTTTCCAAGCCGGCGCGGTCGAGCGCCATTCCCCTCGACGCGATCCTGTCGAGGGCGTGCTTGGAGAACTTGAGCCCGCCGGCCCGCGTGGTCTCGGCCAGGATGTCCTTGAAGCCTTCACCGGCCTTCGCGGGGCCGACGCCCGAACGCGGCCGCAGGGCCTCGCCGGAAGGGCCCTGTATTCCGCCGATGCGATTCACCGTCTCACCTCCTTCACGTCCTTTCCGTTTGCTCCTGATAGATCTCGAGTACGTCGGATATCGACACATCGACACCGTCGACGCTGAGCACCGCCTCTCCGTCCTCGAACTTGACGGCGATGACGATCCCCGAGAGGATCGGCGTCGCCGCTATGGCGTTGCCGTCCGGATCCTCCGCCGTGACGGCGAAGGTGTAGGTCCCTTCCGCCATGCGATTGCCGGCCGAGTCCTCCCCGTCCCATTCGATCGACCGCCTCCCCGCTTCCACGCCCGTTTCCTCCAGGGTCCGGATCACCGTGCCGTTCTCGTCATAGACGGTGACGGTCACTTTCGCCGCATCGGCCCCCAGGTCGAAGCGCAGGGTCGCGGGCTCGGACGTGTCCAGGTGGACCGTGTCCCCGGCCGCGAGAACCGACTTGCCGATCAGTCCCGCCGCGGCCGTGTTGTTCAGCACCCGCGTCAGGATCAGGTCGAGGTCGAGACCGCTCGACAGGACGTCGTTCATGTTCTGGAGCTGCTCGAGCGAGCTGAACTGCGCCAGCTGGGCCACCATCTCCGCGTTGTCCTGCGGATCCAGGGGATCCTGGTGCTGGAGCTGGGTGGCGAGCAGCCTCAGGAAATCGTCCTTGCCCATTATGCGGTCCATCGGCCTCGTCGTCCCGGCCGCGGCGCCGTAGCCTCCGACTTGCTGAATGTCCAAAGAGTTCACCTCCTTCCGGGCTAAGCCCATCTCTCGAATGCTCTCGTTCCGCTCGAGACGTAGGCGGGCGCGCTCTCCTCCGGCGCCTGCCCCGGTGCATGCGGTTGGCGCCTGGGCCTGCGGTCACCGCCGCGCCTGCCGCCTTGCCGCTCGTCGTCCATGATGTAGACCTCGAGCCGCTGGGGCAGGAGGTCCTCGGACAGGAGGCGGCGCGTCAGTTCCGGCATGTGCAGGGCGAGGAGATCCCGCGTCTCCGACTCGATCACCCCGATCCTGCCGCTCACGGTATTGTTCCTCATCACCAGGTGCACGCGGACCGGCTCGCCCGCCGCCGTCCTTATCTCGAAACTCAACCTGCTCTTGCCGAGAGCCCTGTGTTGCATGATCTCATCGTGCACGGTCGATACGACGCTCGCCGCTCCGACACGACCCGCCGCGGTCTCCGCCCCCGCTTGCTGCGCACCCTGTGGAACGGAGAAGAGGAACGCCTGCTCCGCGGCCGGACGGGGACCGGGCACTTGGGCCTTGCGGCCCGAGACGGCGTTCAAGAAGGCCGCCGGACGTGCGTCACCGGCTGGCGCCGGGTTCCCATCGCCGGCCCCCGACTGCCCGCCGGCGCCCGGCTGTCCGCCGCCCGTGAACACGAAGGCCTTGAGCCCCGGGGGCAAGGCCTTGACGACGGCGCCTTCCGGCCCGGACCCGCCGCCCGCCGCCCTCTCGGTGTGAGCGCCGGCTTCGCCGCGCGACGGCTCCCCGGCTTGCTGCGCCGCCGGCACCCGGCCCTGGACCTCGGGAGGGACGTCTGCCCCGGCCCCGCGAAGAAGCCCGGCCTCCGCCCCGCGCGACGGCTCCGCCTGCGCCCG
>JALGWA010000303.1 GCA_025774425.1 bacterium | reverse complement strand
ACTGCACATTCCACATCTCCGGCCTGACGTCCGAAGAGTCCCTCTGGGCGGCCACCTCATAGCCCGTCACATGGCAGGGCAGGCACGCCGGGTCGTTCCACCTGTCGTCGGCCGCCAGCGTCTCGAAAGCGTGCGCATGCGGACCCTCCGCCCAGCGCTTGTAGATCTGCCCGTGACACTTCTTGCAGGTGTCCCAGCCGAGATAGCCCTTCGCCGCCAGCACCTCGGGGCGCTGAGGGATGGTGGGAAGCTTGTACTTGCGCCTGGCTATGAGCTTCTCCCGCTGCGACTCCGCCTCCTCGCAAGCCTTGACCACCCTGTCGACCTCGGGGTTGACCCGGCCCTTCTTCTTGAGCATGTGGGTGTAACCGTCATAGCCGATGAGGTCGTCGTTCTCGTCGAACACCAGAAGCAGCGTCCCCAGCGAACTCGACTTCGTGCCCGGTTTCAGTATGATGGTATCGTTGACCTTCTCGGCCATGGGCGTCCTGTCGGCACCGTGCGCGACCAGGACGACGTCGAAGCCGGGTATGTCCTTTACCATCTGCTTGGCGTTGCCGAGCCCGACGGCGGCCAGGGCAACCACGACGTCGGCCTTCTCCTCGAGCTCGGGCAGGTACTGGTATGCGGCCTCATAGTAGTTTGTCACATAGACGCCCTCAAGCTGCTCGAAGACGCCCACCCTGCGGGGATCGTCGTTCAAGAGGCCGATGATGCCTATCTTGACTCCGTCGATCTCCCTGACCGTGTAGGGTTTGAACACCAGCGACGAGTCACTGCCGCGGTACAGGTTGGCGCACACCGCCTCGAGATGACCCTGCTTGAGCTGCTCGTCGAGGAAACCGAGCCCGTAGTTCATCTCCCTCTCCCCGATACCGACGACGTCGTAGCCCGCCTTCCTCATGTAATCGATCACGACCTTGGTGTAGGTCTTCTCCTTGGGGGGAGTCCTCCTGCCGAAGAAGTTGCCGGCATCGACGACCAGTAGGTCGCTGTAAACCTCGGACAGTGAATCAATGAAGCCGGCCCGCCGGGCCAGACCACCCTTATCGCTGGAGTGTCACCCACATGGGTTGATCTCGCCCTGCGTATCCGCGGTTACGACGATCATGATGTGCTTCTCTTCGGCCCTGCAGACTCCGCTCACGGCCGCGAGCACCAGCGAACACAGCGCCGCAAGAATGAAGAAAGCCCGCCAACTAGACCTCATTGGACCAACCTCCCTTGGTGTCTGCGCCGACACATGGCTATAATACTATACAATCGCGACTGTGTCAATTGAGGCCCCTCCTGAAGGAGAACACCCTCGTGCCGTGCAGCAGCGCGATCGCCGCGCAGAGCAACAGCAAGACGTCCTCAACGAGCGTCTTGCCGGCTATGCCGCGCCCTCCCTCGAGCGTGAAGCAACCGCAACTGATGTCGAGCCCCCTCATGAGGGCGCTCGACAGCGCGACGATGAAGATCGCCAGCATGGCCCCGATGAGGAGAGCGCTCCCCCTCACGAAGACCCCCACTATCACCAGCGTTCCGCACACGAGCTCCAGCCACGGGAGGATGATCGCCATCACGTTGATCAGCCCCTCGGGCAGCATTCGGTAATTGTAGATCGCCTGCGCGAAGCCGGCGGGATTCTGGATCTTCTCGAGGGATGCATAGATGAAGACCACCCCGAGAATGAGCCTCGCAGCGAACACGACATACTTGTAAGACAGTACCTTCTCGACCATCCGGATGGCATCGCTCACGGCCCAGTACCCTCCACGGTCGGCAGCCCGAGGGCCTTCCACGACTCCAGGCCGCCGCGCAGCACGTACACCCTCTTGAAGCCGATCTCCAGCAGCCTGTCGGCGGTAACGCCGGCCTCACGCTCCGCCGCCTCGGTCGCGTAGCAGATCAGCACGGGGTCGGCGGGTATCATGTATGCGACCTCCCCCAGGTCCTCCCCTGCGGAGGGCACGTTCACGGCTCCCTCGATATGCTCCGCCTCGAAGAGGCGCGGCTCGCGCGCGTCGACGAAGATGGCGGCGCCGTTCTCGAAGAGCGTCCCCGCATCCTTCGCGACCATGAACTCGGCATTCGTGCGGATCGTGAAGTCCTCCGCTCCCGCGATCAGGGGAATGCCTTCGTCACGCGTGAAGTTGACCCCCATCGCTACGACGACGACTACGGCGACTATGATCGCCGCCTCCTTGACGGCCCGCGCAAGTATGTCGCCCACTACCTCCTGCTCCTCACATAGCCTGTGATCTCCGCAGTGACAAGCGGCTGACTGCCGCAGTCGGTCTCCAGGATCAGCTGCCCCGACACACGCCCCGCGGGGGCGTCTTCCTTGATGGAAATCCCGATCTCGTACCCACTGTCTTCGGCGCGGGTGACCGTGCACTCCACCGAATTCGCCGTGCACGTCACCTTCTTGATGCCGAACTTGAACCCCGCCGTGGAGTAGACCCTGACCGGCACTTCGACCCTGCTTCCGGGCAGAGTGGGACCGAAAGCGATGACGGCGGGCTCGATCACGACATCTCCCAGGAGATTCGCCGTGACCGGCACTCTTATGACCTCACGCATCGAATCGGCCGTCGCGATTTCGACATGGGTCGACATGGGACCCCTGCAGTCGAGGTTGCACACCGTGACCCTGAACTCCTGGACTCCGTCCTTCCGCCGTCCGACATGTTCGACCTTCACGCAATCGGATCCGCTCTCCGCCCCGAGGATCCGAAGACCACCCTCCGGGCCCGGACGCACGACGAGATCGAGAGTGTCGGAATCCCCCTTGCACACATTGCCGAAGTTGAGCGCCCGGGGACTCGGTTCCGGACCGACGCCGACTTCGATCGAGAAGCGCAGCTCGGCCTCGGGGTTCTCCGGGTCGCTGGTCGCCAGGCGGACGTATTCGGTCACCCTGCCCTTTCCCTCGTAGCCCATGGGATCGAAGAAGACGAGGATTTCGCCGGAGTTGTGCGGCGGCACGGCGGGAGGCACCGCCTGGGCGTTGGTGCAGTCACAAGAGGGCTCGATGTCGTAGATGAACACGGTGTCGTCGGAGGAGTTGACGAAGCCGAAGGACATCCTCTGCGGCTCGTCCCTGTAAACGCGGCCGAGGTCGATCTCCGTCCTGTGCCAGTCGATGCCCGCCGAGACGGGCGCCGCAAGCACCAGGCCGAG
>JALGWA010000302.1 GCA_025774425.1 bacterium | reverse complement strand
CCGATGTCGAGGTCCTTGAGCAGCACCTTCTCCACTTCCGCTCCCGCCTCCCGCGCGCCCGCGAGCACGCTGTCCACCATGATGTCCGTGTTGCCGCCCGGCCTCGGGCTTCCCATGACTCCAAGCACTTTCTTCATGTTCCTCTCGGCCATTGTCTCCTCCCCGGCGCCTTCGCCCCGCCGATGCGCCGGTGGGAGAGTACATCACCGGGCGCGGAGAGTCAACTCCGGCGCGCTCGGGCACAGCAGGAGATGGGTTCCCCGTGTCTTCGGCCGGTCCTGCCCACTTCCCGAGAGCGGACGCGGAGGTCCTGTATTGGGTCCAGAACGTCCTGGAAGTAGGGGCGCTGCTTTGGGTATGCTTACGTCATACAGGAAGGAGACGGGTATGGACAGGTTAGTGGCGATGTGTGGACTAATCTGCAGCGACTGCCCCGCCTATCTCGCGACCGTGAACAATGACGATGAGAAGCGCCGGGAGACGGCGGCGGCGTGGTCGAAGCAGTTCGGGGTCGATATCAAGCCGGAGGGCATCAACTGCATGGGCTGTCTCTCGACGGAGGGGCCGGTCTTCCACCACTGCACGGTTTGCGAAATCCGCAAGTGCGGCATGGACAAGGGAGTGCCCGACTGCGGCCACTGCGCCGAGTACGCGTGCGAGAAGCTCACCGCGTTCTTCGAGCATGCGCCGGCGGCGAAGGCCGCTCTGGATGAGATCAGGAGTGGTCTCTGATACGGGTTGCGGGATGAACCTGACGACGGTGTTTCTCGATGCCGGCGGAGTGATCCTCGACGAGTCCGAGCATGAGGTCGCGCTGGCCGGCGTGGCCGTGGAGGCGCTTTCGCGCGTCGTCGACGGATACTCGCCGGATGCCTGGTGGCGGGACGTCGCCGAGGCGGCCGGCGCGTATGCGCCGAGAATCTACCAGTACGTGTTCTACAAGTATCTCAGGCACGATCCGGGCTCTTTCGACCGCGTCTATGAGTCCTTCCTCTCGGCCTGGCGCAGCCGGCGGCCGCCGCTCAGGCTGATGCAGGGTCTCGCGGGCGAGGTCGAGAACATGAGCCGCGATTTCGACGTCGGCATACTCGGCCAGTACGGCCGGGAAGTGGTCGACCTGCTCGAGGAGCATTCGCTGCTGCGCTTCTTCAAGTACACCTACACCCAGGACGACTTCGACATCACCAAACCCGACCCGAGGTATTTCGAGCAGGTGACGCGGGCATGCGGGGTCCACCCGGGGGAGTGCATCATGGTGGGCGACAGGCTGGACAAGGACATAGTGCCCGCCAGGCAGGTGGGAATGAAGACGATCAGGGTGCGGGTCGGGATTCTCAAGGGACAGGAGCCCAGGATACCGTTCGAGGCTCCGGACATCGAGCTTGAGGGTGTGGAGGGTTTGGCGGACGCGGCCCGCAGGCTGGCGCGCAAGACCTTCACGAATGGGGGATGATAGAGACATGAAAGACTGCAGGCGGACGTCGAGTCGTGGCCGGGCCCGGCCCCGGAGGCGAAGGCCCGGGGAGGCGGCGCGGTCGGCCGCGGTTTGTGCCCTTGCCCTCGTCCTCTTCGCTTCGGCCCTGCTCTCCTGCGGGGGGGAGGGCGACGGGCGGTCGGAGGAAGAGGAACTGAAGGCGCGCCTCGAGAAGATGAGGTCGCTTCCCTACACGTCGGTGACGGACGAGAAGGTGTCGGGCGGGCCGAGCGGCGTCATCGTCTACGACAGGGAGAGGGCGTGGCCCGGCTACAACCTCTACTTCGACCGCATGAAGACGAGGGCGCTGCTTCTGGACATGGAGGGCAAGGTCGTGCACCGCTGGTCGGCCGTTCAGACGGGAGAGCACGGCTGGGAGTTCGGCATTCTCCTCGAGAACGGCGATCTCGTGACATTCGCCGAGGACATGGAGACGCTCAGGCTCGACTGGAACTCGGTCGTCCTGTGGAGGAAGCTCCGGCCCGTGCATCACGAGGTGTGCCGCCTTCCCGACGGCACCTTCTACGTGATCGGCAGGGAGATGCAGCCTTACAGAGGCCTGCTCGTCAAGTTCCCGGTCATGATTCACATGGGCGCCGACGGCGATGAGATCGACCGCTGGTCGACATTCGAACATCTCGACGAGATAAAGCGCACATTCGACACGCGCTCCTTCATCGACACCATACTGGACAAGCTCGAAGCCGCCGGAGAGGAGGCCGCGGCCGCCGAGACCCTCGATGCGCGCCTGCTCCGGCTCGATCAGATGAACACGGACGTCTACGACTACCTCCACATGAACACCATAGCGCTCCTTCCCGACACGCCCGCCGGCCGCCGGGACGAGCGCTTCGCCGAGGGGAACCTCCTCATCTGCCTCCGGAACGTGAATCAAATAGCGGTGCTCGACAAGGACACCAAGCGGATACTCTGGGTGTGGGGCGAGGGCGAGCTCGAGTGGCCCCATCACCCGACCATGCTCGAGAGCGGCAACATACTCGTCTTCGACAACGGCGTCGTCCGCAAGTACTCGAGGGTGATAGAGGTCGATCCGCTCACCGGCGCCATCGAGTGGGAGTACACGGGCGATCCGCCCGGGAGTTTCTACACCATGACGCGGGGCTCGGCGCAGCGGCTTCCCAACGGCGACACGCTCATATGCGAGAGCAACAAGGGCAGGGTGTTCGAGATAACGCCGGAGGGGGAGATCGTGTGGGAGTGGCTCAATCCCAACCTGGTCGAGGACCGCCGCGTGCAGGTCTACAGGATGCTGCGCTATCCTCCGGAGATGGTCGAACCCCTGCTGGGTCCCTGAGACCGCGGCCGGGGCGCCGCGCCTATGCCGTCGGGTCCGCGATCCTGCCGATGAAGAGTATGGTCCCCGAGTGTTTCTCCCTTATGGCGAATACGAACGGGCGGTCGACGCGCATCACGAACGAGTCGCTCGCGGACTCGACCATCTCGACGGCCGTCGCCGCGGCCGCTTCCGTTCCCTCCTCGTCGACCTTGACGTAGGTCTTGTGAATCACCCGGCTTATCCACAGATTGCCTTCTTCGCGCATGCCGGTGAAGTCGGCCGCCGCGGGGTCGAAGGCGACGCCCATGCCGAGGGCGGTGAGCACGTCGTTCATGAGGAGGTCGTACTCGATCTCGAACTTCGGCAGGTATATCCTCCCGGGCTTCTCGGCGAAACTC
>JALGWA010000301.1 GCA_025774425.1 bacterium | reverse complement strand
GGATCCGAGGGGCCGTGCGCGGCGCCCTCCGCAGGACGGTGGAGGGGGCGGTCCGCGACCACGAAAGGATCGCCCGCAGCCTCGAGGATGGGGCCGCAAGGCTGTCGCGGGCAGGGTGCCCGCGCGCCGTGGATCCCCTCGGAGACGCCTGCTGCGCGTTCTACGTGGACGACATCAACGTAAGACGCCGCCTGAGGCTCGTGGGCGGGAGAGCGGGGTTCGACAGCGACGACGGCGCGTGGACGCCCGTCGACCTCGACCGGATCGCCGGCGACCCATTCCGCGTCAGCCCGGACGTTGTGACGAGGCCGATCTGGCAGGAGCTCTGCCTCCCCGTGCTCGCATGCGTAGTAGGCCCCGGCGAGGCGGCCTACCTCGCTCAGATGCGCGACGTCTACGCCGTCTACGACCTGGAGTTCCCACCGCTCTACCCCCGGCGCAGCATGACCATCGTGGAGCCGGAGGTGCGCGACATCCTGGACCGGCGGGGCTCGAGCTTCGAGGCCCTCAGGGATGACATGCCGGGCGAGATCGACCGGCTGCTGGACCGCGCGGGCAGGCGCGACATCATACGTGCATTCGACGAGGAGCGTGAGAGGATCAGGTCCGGCTACACCGATCTGATCCTCCGGATGGCCGGGCTCGACCCGTCCCTCAGGGCTACAGGCTTGCGCAACTACGAGCGGATACAGCAGCAGGTCGACTACTTCGAGAGGAAGGCGCTCCAGAAGCACAGGGGCCGTCACAGGGACCTCATACGCGAGCTGAAGGCCGCGGGCACGCGGCTCTTCCCGGCCGGCAAACCGCAGGAGAGGGTGATCAACGTCTTCCCGTTCCTCTTCCGGTACGGGCCCGGCCTCGTCGGCTCGCTCCTCGACGGTCCCGTCGGGGCGCCCCACTACGTCTGTCACCCGGAGGACCGACCTTGAGACTCGACTTATTGGTGTTCTCTGCACACCCGGACGACGCGGAGATAGGCATGGGCGCGACGCTCGCGCTGCACGCCCGGCTGGGCTATGCCGTCGGGGTGGTGGACCTGACGTGGGGCGAGCTGTCGTCCACGGGCTCAAACGAGGCCAGGCGGCGGGAGGTGGACAGCGCATCGCGCGCGCTCGGCCTCGCCGCGCGGGAGTGCCTCGGGATTCCCGACGGGGCGATCGAGCCCAGCCGCGAGAACGTCGACAGGGCCGTGGAATGCCTGCGGCGCTACAGGCCCGGCGTGGTCCTGGCCCCGCACGGGCAGGACCGGCATCCCGACCACCGCAGGTGCGCCGAGCTGGTGGAAGAGGCGGTCTTCTCGAGCGGGCTGGCGCGGTTCGACCCGGGCTCCGGAGACGGCTCCGTCGCCCCGCGGACGACCCCGCTCCCGCACAGGCCGAGGAGAGTCCTCTACTACCTCGTCAACTCCGATGCGCGCCCCTCGCTGGTGGTCGACGTCTCGTCAGAGTACGAGCGCAAACGCGAGGCCCTGAGGTGCTACGAGAGTCAGTTCGTTCGCCGGAAAGGGGACCCGGCCACGCCGCTGAACGATCCCGCCTACCTCAAGAACGTGGAGGCGCGCGACAGGTACTTCGGCTCGCTCATCGGGGCGCAGTACGGGGAGGGCTTCGTCGCCAGGTTCACCCTGCGCCACGTAGATCTCACCCTTCTCTGAGCCCGGCGCCGGGCCCCGGGGCGCGGATGCGCGGCGAGCGGTGCAGGGAGGTCCACGTGCATTGAGGATAGGGATCGTGTGTTACCCGTCGGTCGGCGGGAGCGGCATCGTTGCCACCGAGCTGGGCAGGGCGCTGTCTCGGCGGGGTCACCAGGTCCACTTCATCACGTACGACGTGCCGTTCCGCCTCGACCGCTACGAGCGCAACGTCTCCTTCCACGAGGTCGAGGTCCCCGCCTACCCGCTGTTCAAGTACCCCCCGTACCTGCTGGCCCTGACCAACAAGATCGTCGAGGTCTGCAGGATGGAGAGCCTCGATATCCTGCACGTGCACTACGCCATCCCGCACGCCGCCGCGGGGCTGCTCGCCAGACAGATCACCGGCGGCCGCCTGCGCCTGGTGACCACCCTGCACGGGACCGACATAACCCTCGTCGGGAGCAACCCCTCCTTCGCCGAGATCGTCGCCCACAGCATCAACCAGAGCGATGCCGTCACGGCCGTGTCCGAGTACCTGCGGGGCAGGACGAGGGATGTCTTCGACATCTCGAGACGCATCGAGCTCATACCGAACTTCATCAACGTCGAGGAATACAGACGCAAGCAGGTTCCGTGCCTCAGGCGACGCTTCGCCCCGAACGGCGAGGCGGTCGTGGTCCACATCTCCAACTTCAGGCCGGTGAAACGCGTCGACGTCGTCGTGGAGACGTTCGAACGAATAAGGCGGCGGCTGCCGGCGCGCCTGCTCATGGTGGGGGACGGGCCCGAGGTGCCGCGAGCCTGCGCCGTCGCGACCAGGCTCGGCGTGCGCGAGCACACGTGCTTCCTCGGCCGCCAGGAACGCGTGATCGACCTGCTCTCCACGGCGGACCTCTTCCTGCTGCCCTCCGCCAGCGAGAGCTTCGGCCTCGCCGCGCTGGAGGCGATGGCGTGCGGTGTGCCGGTCGTGGCGTCCCGCGTCGCGGGGCTTCCGGAGCTCATCGAGGACGGCAGGGGAGGCTGCCTGCTGGATCCGAACGACGTGGAGGGGATGGCCGCCCGCAGCGTCGAGCTCCTGTCCGACCGGGCGCTCCACGCGTCCGCGGCCGCCGACGCGCGCCGCCGGGCGGAGACGCTGTTCTCATCCGAGCGTATCGTGCCGATGTACGAGGAACTCTACGAACGGGTCCTCGCCGCCGCCCCCGGCGGGGACGGGGGGTGGT
This sequence comes from bacterium, assembly GCA_025774425.1. Taxonomy (GTDB): domain Bacteria; phylum Arandabacterota; class Arandabacteria; order Arandabacterales; family JALGWA01; genus JALGWA01. The sequence continues at coordinate 317 of JALGWA010000301.1, read as the reverse complement.
AGGAACGGCCGCGAAGGTCGCGGTGGCGTCGCTCGGGTGCGACAAGAACCTGGTCGACAGCGAGGCGGCGCTCGGCCTCCTGCGCGAGGCGGGATACGAGGTGACCCCCGATCCGCGGGAGGCCGACGTCATCCTGGTCAACACGTGCACGTTCATCGGCAGGGCGTCCGCCGAGTCCGTCGAGGCGGTGATCGACCTCGCCCGCTTCAAGGAGTCCGGCCGGGCGAGGGCGCTCGTGGTGATGGGGTGTCTCGCCCAACGGTACGGGGAGCGCCTGCTCGAGGAGATACCCGAGATAGACGCGCTCGTCGGCACCT
>JALGWA010000300.1 GCA_025774425.1 bacterium | reverse complement strand
CTGCGCAAGCTCTCCGGCATTCTCAAGAACGCGCTGGGCGCCGACATTCTCAAGATCGAATAGGGAAATGGGAGGTTTTCCGTGGAAGAGCTGAAGCCAGGACGAATCGTGAAGGTCGCCGGCCCGCTCGTGGTCGCCGAGGGGATGGAAGGGAGCAGGATGTACGACGTGGTGAGGGTGAGCGAGCAGCGGCTCATCGGCGAGATCATCGAGCTCGAGGGCGACCAGGCTTCCATCCAGGTCTACGAGGAAACCGGGGGAATCGGCCCGGGCGAGCCCGTCTATCCCACCGGGGCGCCGCTCTCGGTGGAGCTGGGCCCCGGGCTCATCGAGGCCATCTACGACGGCATCCAGAGACCCCTCGATGTCATCAGGGATCAGGTCGGCGACTACATCACGAGGGGCATCGACGTGCCCGCGCTCGACAGGGCGAAGAAGTGGCATTTCGTTCCCACGGTGAAGGACGGGGACGAGGTCGAGGCCGGCGACATCATCGGCACGGTCGAGGAGACCATCCTGGTGGAGCACAAGATAATGGTGCCGCCGGGCATGAAGGGCAGGATAGCCGGGATCAAGGAAGGCGATTACACGGTCGAGGAGACGGTCGCCAGGCTCGAGACCGAAGCCGGCGTGAAGGACCTCACCATGGCCCAGAAGTGGCCGGTGCGCGTCGGGCGGCCGTACAAGAGGAAGCTGGCGCCGGTCGAGCCGCTCTCGACCGGCCAGCGCGTCATCGACGGCCTCTTCCCCGTGGGCAAGGGCGGCACCGCCTGCGTCCCGGGGCCGTTCGGCTCGGGCAAGACGGTGATACAGCATCAGCTCGCCAAGTGGGCGGACGCCGAGATCATCGTCTACGTTGGCTGCGGCGAGCGCGGCAACGAAATGACCGACGTGCTCCTCGAGTTCCCCGAGCTCAAGGACCCGCGGAGCGGCGAGCCCCTGATGAAGCGCACGGTGCTCATAGCCAACACGTCCAACATGCCCGTCGCCGCGCGCGAGGCGTCGGTGTACACGGGGATCACCATCGCCGAGTACTTCAGGGACATGGGCTACAGCGTCTCGCTCATGGCGGATTCGACGTCCCGCTGGGCCGAGGCCATGCGCGAGATCTCGGGCCGTCTCGAGGAGATGCCGGGCGAGGAGGGCTACCCCGCCTACCTCGGCGCCAGGATCGCCGCCTTCTACGAGAGGGCGGGGCGGGTGGTCTGTCTCGGCCGGGACGGCCGCGAGGGCGCGCTGTCGGCCGTCGGGGCGGTTTCGCCTCCGGGCGGCGACCTCTCGGACCCGGTGGTGCAGGCGACGCTGCGCGTCGTCAAGGTATTCTGGAGCCTCGAGGACCATCTCGCGTACAAGCGCCACTTCCCGGCGATCTCGTGGCTCAACTCCTACTCGCTCTACTACCAGAACCTCGACGAGTGGATGCTGGAGAACGTCTCGCCGGACTGGGTGGAGATGCGGAGCGAGGCCATGCGCATCCTGCAGGAGGAGGCCGATCTCGCCGAGATCGTGAGGCTTGTCGGCGTCGAAGCGCTGTCGGCCGGCGACCGGCTGACCCTGGAGGTCGCGAGGTCCATCCGAGAAGACTTCCTCCACCAGAACGCCTTCCACGAGGTCGACACATACACGTCGCTCAAGAAGCAGGCCGAGATGCTCAGGCTCTGCCTCTACTTCGGCGAGGCCGCGCGCGAGGCGGTCGCGAGGGGCGTGCCCGTCGATGAGATCGAGAAGATGGTGGTCAGGGAGAGCATCGCCCGGGCCAAATACGTGCCGGAAGACAGGATGGACGAGATAGTCCGCATCAAGGACGAGATAGACAAAGAGATGGAATCGCTCGCAGGCGCGCACGCGGAATAACGAGGAGACCGACGATGCTGAAAGAGTACCTCACTATCAGGCACATCACGGGGCCGCTCGTCCTCGTCGAGGAGATCGAGGGGGCGAAGTACGAGGAGATTGTGGAGGTCGTGCTTCCCGACGGCGAGATAAGGCGCGGCAGGGTGCTGGAGGTGGACAGGGACAAGGCGCTGGTGCAGCTCTTCGAGGGGACGTCGGGCGTCGATGTCTTCCAGAGCAGGGTGCGCTTCCTCGGCAAGGGAATCGAGATAGGGCTCTCGCCGGACATGCTGGGGCGCGTGTTCGACGGACTCGGGCGCCCCATCGACGACGGTCCCAAAATAATCCCCGAGGAGAGGCGGGACATCAACGGCAACCCTTACAACCCGACGGCGAGGGCGTACCCGGCCGAGTTCATCCAGACGGGCCTGTCGGCGATCGACGGCCTCAACACGCTCGTCCGCGGGCAGAAACTGCCGATCTTCTCCGGCTCCGGCCTTCCGCACAACCGCGTGGCGGCCCAGGTCGCGCGGCAGGCCAAGGTGCTCGGCACGGAGGAGCAGTTCGCAGTCGTCTTCGGCGCCATGGGCATCACCTTCGAGGAGGCCGACTTCTTCATATCGGACATGAAGAAGACCGGGGCCATAGACAGGGCCGTGCTCTTCATGAACCTCGCCGACGACCCCGCCATCGAGCGCACGGCGACGCCGCGGCTCGCGCTGACGACGGCGGAGTACTTCGCCTTCACCAAGGGCATGCACGTGCTCGTCATATTGACCGACATGACCAACTACTGCGAGGCGTTGCGCGAGATCTCGGCGGCGCGCAAGGAGACCCCGGGCAGGCGCGGCTATCCGGGCTATCTCTACACCGACCTCTCGACGATCTACGAGAGGGCGGGCAAGCTCAAGAGCTCGCCCGGGTCCATTACGCTCATGCCCATTCTCACCATGCCCGAGGACGACAAGACGCATCCCATTCCCGACCTCACCGGCTACATCACGGAGGGGCAGGTGATCCTCTCCCGGGCGCTCAACAAGAAGAAGGTGTCGCCCCCCATAGACGTGCTGCCCTCGCTCTCGCGTCTCAAGGACAAGGGAATCGGCGCGGACAAGACGCGCGAAGACCACGCGGATGTCTTCAACCAGCTGTTCGCCGCCTACGCCAGGGGCAAGGAGGCCGAGGAGCTGGCGGTCATACTCGGTGAGGCGGCCCTGAGCGAGATGGACCAGATGTATCTCAAGTTCGCGCATGACTTCGAGATGCGCTATGTCTCGCAGGGCGAGTACGATAACAGGACCATCGAGCAGACGCTCGACCTGGGATGGGAGCTCCTGTCG
>JALGWA010000299.1 GCA_025774425.1 bacterium | reverse complement strand
CGCGCGGGATAGAACGGCTGGATTCCTGATGGGCTGTTGGGACAGGTGGCCCCGAGCTCGCAGAGGCGCCGCCGGGTACAAGGGAGGCCGAGCGGAGCACGGCCCATCCGACAGAAACCCGGTCGCTTTCGTTCTGCCCGGCGCCGGTTGCCTCGAGGAAGGAGGCCTGATGTGGAACTCTTGAAGTGGCGGGGTGCGTTGTGTTTTGTCTTGATGATTCTGCTGGCTGGATCACTGTTCACCGGATGCGGTGGCGACAGCGACGGCGGGCCCGATCTCATCGTTCTCGCGGATTTCGAGGGCTCCTGGGGTGCGGAGGCTTACAGGATTACGAGCGCCGCCGACTCGCAGATCACGGTTGAACTGATCGGGATGGGCGGCGGGTTCGCGTGGGACGCCGACGAGAACGGCCAGATGACCGGGCGCGCGTTCGTACCGGCGGCGCTGGCCGGAGCCAGCCTGGAAATGCCCTTTCAGGGGTCTTTCGAGCTCGTGAGCCAGGAGAGCATCAGGGTCAGTTTCAATCCGGAGTATCCGCCTTTCCTGACCGAGACCCGGGCCTCTTTCACGCTCGCGGGAAACATCTTCACCATAAGAGACGACAACACCGAATTCGATTTCGACGGGGATCAGGTGATGGAGCCTGCCATCTTCACAGGCAGGATGGTAAGGTACCCCGGAGGAACCCCTCCCGTCGTGTTCGTCGAGGATCTGGAGGGCCAGTGGGAGGCCCAGGAATACAGGGTGACGAGCATCGCCGAGCCGCAGAGAACGATGGAGTTGATAGGCCTCGGAGCGACGTTCGGATTCGACTCCGACGATCAGGGTGCATTCCTGGCTGACATGTTCATACCCGCCGCGATCGCCGGGGAAGACATCTCCATCACGGACAGCCCCGGCTTGTTCACTCTCGTCACACAGGACACGATGCTGACGAGCTTTACGCCCGAGATCCCGCCGTTCCTCGAGGACATTCGAGGCCCGTTCACCCTGGCCGGCGACACCCTGAGCGTTGCAGACGAGAACTCGATGTTCGATTTCGGCCAGGGGCAGGGCGCGGAACCGGCCGTCTTCGAGGGCATGGTGGTGCGGACGACCAAGTAGAAGCGGGACGGCGCCTGGCCTATTTCCGCAAGGCGCCGCCAACGGCCCCGCCTATGAGGCCGAGTATGCCGAGGTAGAGGCTCGCGATGAAGAGCCCCGCTCCGACTATGCTCCCGACCAAGCCGCCGGCGCCGGCACCGAACAAGCCGCCGAAAACGCCGCCGAAGAACGCGCCGAGCCCGGTGAGCACTACCGCCGCCAGTATGCTCCCGATCGTCCCGCTCAGGAATCCTGCGAGCGCGCCGCGCCCCGTCCCCTTCGCAATGAGTCCGGCCACGAGCCCGGCGAGCAAGGGCCCAAGTACAGGCAGCTCGCCGAGGACGACCATGGCGATGGCTCCAACGATTACACCGACAATGAGCATGACATCCCTCCAGGCTGACTGTAGAGCCCGCCCCTAGTCCCCGGCCTTCCCGGGGATGAGCCACACGGGGTTTGTAAACGCCAAGGGAGCGCCGTCCCGCGCATAAACCTCGACGCGCGCGAAGCAAGCCTCCTCGACCCGAATCCCGAAACCGGCGCCCGGGTCCACCGACGTGTCGCGCCTGATGTACACCGGTTCCCTGCCGGCTTCGATCTTGACCACGACGAGCCGCAACTCGATGCCATCGACCTGCGGCTCGATGTCCACCCAACCGGTGACTTCCGTCCCGGGCTCGGCAAAGAGCGTGTCGCCCATGAAAGCATCGTCGACACCGAAGGCCAGCCGGCTCGTGAACTTGAACGGATCACCGAAACACACCCTCCCGGCTCTGAGAGCCCGGAGCAGCGAATCCCTGTCCTCGTCCTCGGCCCACAACCAGGATGCAAAGGGGTTGGGCCTCAGGTCCGACCCCCACACGCCACCGTGGGCGTCGCTGACGCCGGTGCCCACCATCCTCACACCGTGAGCCAGCACGAGGTCCCAGAGCCTGAGATGGTCGTCCAGCGATCCCTTGCCCCTGAAGATATAACCGACTTCCAGCAGGTCGCAGCCCAGTCCCCCCGTCTCTATTATGGGCTCCGCGACCTCCCAGAGCTCATCCTCCGGAATCGGGCCCGCCGCCCTCGCAAGATCGAGAAGCGGCGCAGCATTACCTTGACCGGCCAGACCTCTCGCGGCCGGACTGAGGGAGGCTCCAAAGGGATGGTTGAGGGAGACGAGACCGCCCAGCCGACCCACCCCCAGCGCCCACTCCCTCCTCTCCACGGCCGGGTCGACCACCAGGTTCCCGAATGTGGCCGTGCTCTCGGGAAGGTAGACGTTCATGTGCGGCCGCTGGGGAGTATGGATGCCGCTCGCCTCGGCGCCGATGTATTGTGTGACGCCGTAGCGGGATTCATATTCCTCGAGGAGCTCCGACAGGACGCGGTACTGGTTCTCCCCCGCGGGCTTCAGGCTTCTCAGTATGAGGCTGTCCACCGCCACGCCGATGGAGGCGCCGTTTCGCGCCCCGAACTCCATGAACAGCGAGTTCATCGTATTGTCGGTCCCGTCGGGAAGATGCGCCGCGGCCTCCTCGAGGTCGAATGTCAATCTGGCCGGGCAATCCGGAGCCCTCATCTCCACGGTGACGAGCGTATCCCCGAGGACCTCGGGCTCAGATGTGTTACCCGAGACGATCTCGTAGACGATGTGATGCCGGCCCTCCGGGTGCGCGGCGAGGTCGAATCCGAACCGCAGAAACGAGTCTTCCCCCAGCCCCTTCACGTCCATGACGACCTCCAACCGGAGCCCGCTGGTCACGGGGCGCACCCCTTCCACGGTTCTCACCGTGCCCCTCACCGAAGCCGGGGTCATTCTCACGCTGTCGAATCCGCTTCCGCCGCTCGATGCGACCTCGGCCTCGAGGCGCCCGTCCGCCACACCGACGGACCAGCCGCCGGACGGGGCTTCGATCTCCAGCCTGGACAACCGCCGCCGGGCGCGCGTAAGCCCGAGGTCGACATAGCCGCGGCTCCGATCAAACCAGGCCCTGCGGAAGGAGAGCCTGATGTCCTCGAATGTGTCGAAGATCTCCGCGTGCTCCGACCACCAGATGACATCGAAGCCGTTGCGTTCGGCCTGGGCGCAGTGCCACTCCACCGAGGCCGGGAGCACGTTGCCGTTGTGATTGGTG
>JALGWA010000298.1 GCA_025774425.1 bacterium | reverse complement strand
CTTGTCGAACTCGATGAGATTCGCCTTCATGAGTCCCATCATGGCGATGAACACCCCGATCCCCGCGGCTATACCGACCTCTATCGCCTGCGGAACGGCGTTGATCACCATGACCCTGATCCGCGAGAAGGTGAGCACGACGAAGGCGCAGCCCGAGAGGAAGACGCAGCCGAGCGCGACCTTCCACGCGTCGCCGACGCCGAGCGTGGCCGCGATGAACGGGACGGCCGTGTAGGCGAAATAGGCGTTGAGTCCCATGCCCGGCGCCAGCGCGAAAGGGTAGTTGGCGACGAGGCCCATGATGAGCGAAGCGATCCCCGCCGAGACGCATGTCGCGAAGAGAACCGCGCCGAAGGGCATGCCGGCATCGGCGAGCATGGCCGGGTGGACGAAGATGACATAGGCCATCGTCATGAAGGTCGCCGTGCCGGCCACGACCTCCGTCCTGACGTTGGTGTTGTTCTCGCGGAGCCGGAAAATGCGTTCGATCAAGCCGTCCTCCTATGCCTGCGGTTCCACGTGCACCATGACGTCGCTGACGTACTCGATACTGTCCCTGAGGTGGGCCCTCACCCTGGTCGCTATGTCATGGCCCTCCTCGACAGTGAGGCCGCCTTCGACCTGGATGTCGATGTCGAGGAAGCAGGAGCGGCCCACCCTGTGCATCCTGGCGCGCCTCACCCGCCTTACACCGGGGACGGTCAGCGCCTCCCTCTGTATCATCTCGATGGTCTCGGCGGCGGGGGCCTCGTGGGTTATCTCGCCGACATTGCTGCGGATGAGATCTATGGAAACCCTGATGATCATGTAGGACACGAACAGGCCCGCCAGCGGATCCAGGTAGACGAAGCCCGCGCGCGCCCCCGCTATGCCTATGAGGGCCGCAATTGACGAATACACGTCCGACCTGTGGTCCCAGGCATTCGCGATCACGCTCGGGCTCCCGGACGCCTTTCCGACCCTGTAGGTGTACCTGAACAGCACCTCCTTGGCCGCTATGGACAGGACGGCCGCGTAGAGCGCGGTCGTCCCCGGCGTCGCCGTCGTGTCCGTCGTGAAGAAGCATCGCAATGCGCCGAGCGCCGCAAGAAGGCCGGTCGCGATCAACACGGCGATCACCCCCAGGGCGACGAGCGTGTCGACCCCGCCGTGGCCGTAGGGATGATCCTCGTCGGGGGGTTTGGCCGACACCTTGAGACCGATGTACACGATTCCCGTCGCCAGCACGTCCGAAAGGGAGTGCAGCGAGTCCGCGAGCATGGCGTTGCTCTTGCCGTATATGCCCGCGGCCATCTTGACGACGACGAGGCAGACGTTGACCCAGAACCCGATCTTGGTGCAGGCCTCCGGGGAGGACAGGGTCTCCCTCCAGGCCGATCGCGGACTCTCCGCTGTCATTTGGCGGCCAGCCTGCGCTTGTACGCCCTCAGTCTCTTCCGAAGCCTCTCGTCGCCGAGAGAGAGTATCTGCGCCGCGAGGATCGCCGCGTTCTTGGCGCCCGCGGCGTCGATCGACATGGTCGCGACGGGCACGCCCGTCGGCATCTGGACGATGGAGTGAAGCGAATCGAGCCCCGAAAGCGGCGAGCTCGACAGAGGGACGCCGATCACCGGAAGCGTCGTCATCGCGGCGATCGCCCCCGGCAGGTGAGCGGACATCCCCGCGCCCGCTATGAACACCTTGACGCCCCGCCTCCTCGCATTCCTCGCGAACTCCGCCGTCTTGTCGGGATTGCGGTGGGCGGACATCACGAAGATCTTGTAGGTTATGCCGAACTCCTCGAGCATCTTGCCGGTCAGCTCCATCACCGGCATGTCCGACTTGCTTCCCATCACGACGGCCACGTCGTACTTCGCCACCTCTTGCGCACCTCCGTTCTCTCGAGCCTCGATATCCCCTTCCCGCCGATGTCGCTCCTCATGTGTTTGCCTTCGAACTCGATCATGCGGCAGGCGTCATACGATCTCTTCCGGGCCTCCCTGAGAGACCGGCCCCAACCCGTAACCCCGATCACGCGGCCCCCCGAAGTCACCAGATCGCCCGCCTCGTCCACCCTCGTACCGGCGTGGAAGAGGGCGACCCCCTCGGCCACGGAGGCTTCCTCGAGCCCCGTGATCACCTTGCCCTTCTCATAGGGACCGGGATAGCCGCCGGAGGCGAGCACGACGCACACGGCCCACCGCGAAGCTTCCACGGTGGAGGTCTCCCGGAGACGCCCGTCCGACGCACACATCAGGAGGTCGCCGAGGTCGAGGTCCACGGCGGGCAGTATCGCCTGCGTCTCCGGGTCCCCGAAGCGAACGTTGTACTCGATCACGAACACACCCCGATCGTTTATCATCAGGCCGGCGTAGATCACGCCCCTGTACGACAGCCCCTCGGCCTCGAGACCCTTCAAGGTGCGCTCGAACACCGTCCGCTCTATCTCGGCGAGCGTCGCGCCGTCGACGACGGGCGCCGGGCAGTACGCTCCCATCCCTCCCGTGTTCGGTCCCCGGTCGCCGTCGTAGGCCGGCTTGTGATCCTGGGAAGGGGGAAGTATCACGTACTTCTCACCGTCGGTGATCGCGAGCACCGAGGCCTCCTCGCCGTCGAGCCTTTCCTCTATGACCACGGTGTCCCCGGCCTCTCCGAAGGCACGCTCTTCCATCACCTGCCGGACGGCGCGATGAGCCTCCTCGCGGTTCGCCGTCACGATCGCTCCCTTGCCCTTCGCCAGGCCGCTCGCCTTGACGACGAGCCGCCTGTCGGACTTGTCGACATAGGCGTGAGCGCGGGCGGCGTCCGTGAAGATCTCGAACGGCGCCGTCGGCACCGAGTGGGCCGCCATGAACTCCTTGGCGTAGGCCTTGCTGCTTTCGAGGCGGGCGCAGTCCGCCGTCGGCCCGAATACCCGGACGCCGAGGGCGGCCAGCCTGTCGGCGAGCCCGCCGGCGAGCGGGTCCTCCGGTCCGACGATGACGAGATCCGGCGCGCCGGCGCGGCAGAACTCGACGACGGCGTCGACCTGGTCGGCCGCGACCGGGGCGTTGCGCCCGAGCGCGCCCGTACCCCCGTTTCCGGGAAGGAACTCGAGGTCGCCGCGGCCTTCGCCGGCCAGCTTCCATCCCAAGGCATGCTCTCTCCCGCCCGAACCGACTATCGTCGTCTTCAAGCGCACCTCCCCCGGTTCTATCTCAGCCTGACTATCCTGCGGCAGCGCGTCCCG
>JALGWA010000297.1 GCA_025774425.1 bacterium | reverse complement strand
AAGTTGACGCTGTCCGCGCCGAATCTCGTGAAGTGGTAGATCTCCTAGTCGGCGGAGCCCAGGTCGCCGTGCACGTAGTAGGTCAGCGTCTGGTACGTCGTATAGTCCTCCGGTTTCCCGGCCATCGCCCTGTAGGCGGAGCCCATCCTGCCCGGCTGGAGGTTCAAATACCTGAAGACCAGCGACTGCTCCCGTTTCCTGAAGCCCTGCGGATCCCTGCCGGGGTCATACGGCGGGTCGTAGTCGGGATCGTCGGTCGTGTTCTTGGCCGTCAGGCCGTACAACTCGCCGGGGACCGGGGCGAGCCATTCCATCGTCACGGCGTCCCTCAAGCCCTCCTCCAGCCAGCTCGTTCCCACGACCTGCAGGTACGCCATCTGGAAAACGTCCTCCGAATCCACGCCGGTCAGGAAGAAGCGCAGGTAGCGCGTGGAAATCCAGTTGGGCGAACCTCCGAGTGAGTCCGCGACTTCGAGCGGCACCCTGAAGTTGTACCAGTCATTGCTGCGCTTCGTGAAGTACGGGGAATCCTCGGAGAGGTCGAACGTGAACCGGAAATGCGTGTTGTCGACGTCGAGATTCCCGTCGCCGTCGAGGTCCTCGGTCTGGGGGGCGCGGCTGGGATCGTCCTCATAGCCGTTGACATGCGCGTACCGGATCGCCTCCGGGTCGTCTTCGTTGTACGAGTAGTTGTCGTCGGGGTCGTCCCCGGGCTGGCCGTCGAAGACGCCGTCGAGTCCCGTGTTCTCCTCCGCGGACAGCTCGCCGTCGTTGTCCCTGTCCTCGGTGTGGAGCGAGTCGGCCCTCCAGGGCCGGTAGAAGTCCTCGCTGACGGCCCCGAGGTCGACGTTCATGGTCACCGTGCCGTCGCCGGCCTTGTGCCTGATCCACAGCTCGAGAAACCTCAGCCGCGAGTAGTCCGCACCCGCCTTGGAGATCAGCCTCATGAGGCCGGCCCACTGCCTGTCGGGGTCGCCCGTCGCCATGTCCGGGTGCTTGAGGCCCTTGATGTCCATCTCGAGCACCGGGATGAACGCCTGGCCCGGGCGCGACTCGGCTTCCGGGAATACGTCCTCTTCCTTGACCTCCCGGTCCTTGAGGTACCACCACATTTTCCGCTTGTCCGCCCAGTCGTAATCGGTGGGAGGACTCGCGGGGACCCATGACTCCCTCGTCATGGAAAAGCTCCTCACGTCGCTCACACCCTCCATGTCGTCGACGTAGACGTCGTTTTTGGTGTTCGGGTTGGGGAAACTCGTCGCGACCTCGCCGGCGATGTCGAGCTTGGAGGGCTCGTCGGCCCGCACGATGGGAAGCGCGTCGACCATCGACGTCATGATCGAAGGGTGCCACCCGAACTGCGCATTGAGATCCCCCATGAGGAGACTGCTCGGCTCCTGGCCCAGCCGGGGACGCTCCTCGGGGGATTTCTTGCTCTGGTATATCCAGGCGGTGGCGACATGGGACTTGTCGGAGAGCGCATACACGCCCTGGAGTCCGCCGAGGAACTCCTGCGCGAAGGATATGAGCGGCACGTATTCGTAGTCTATGGTTATCTTGGCGTCGGGGTTCGCGGCCTCCTCCGTCTTGAACCTTATCTGCCCGATGTCGTAGTAGATGTCGTAGTCGACGCCCCTGACGAGGCGGCGGCCGTCTATCGTCACGACCTCGCTGCCCTGGAGGATGTTCATGCGCCCGAGGTTGAATGTCGTCTGGGGAGTGGAGTAGCGCACCACCATGAAGTATTTCTGGTGGCTCTTGATGTCCGGCGCAAGCTCCCTGTAATGCGTGTCGTATATGACGGGGTTGGTGTCCTCGAGCTCGGCCGGCCGCTCTCCCGGAGGCAGGGGCCGTGGATCGAAGGGCCTGAGGTCGGGAAACTCGAGCAGCCCCAGGTCGCCGTATATCCGGCCGGGGTCGACATAGTCGTCGGTGGCCCATCCGTTGCTTTCCGAGGCCCTGTTCGCGTTCTCGTCGTAGAGGTCAAGGCCGAGGATCTTGCGGTAGGGGTACTGGCCCTGGAGGTTGTCGCCGCCCGTTCCCGCTTCCTTTCTGTAGATCTCCGCCTCTACGCCCACCTCGGATACGAAACTCGCCCGCAGGGAGTAGACGTTCTTCCTCTCGAGGCCTATGGTCCCGTGCCAGTATTCGCGGTCCGACTGGTAGGCGCTGTAGGGAAGGCGGATCATCTTGAGTATGAGTCTCCCTTCGTCGTCATACCCTCCGACCTCGTCTCCACCGTAGATGTATCTCACGGCGAGGGTATGCTCTTCGCCGAGGGCCCTCGTAAGGTCGATGCCGCCCGTCAGCTCGTTGAGGGCGTAATCCCTGTTCCTCTCGAGCAGCTTGAAATGCCCCGGGTAGACATAGCCCAGGCTGTCCCACTTCGACGAGTCGAGGGGCACGGCGTCGATGAACGGATAGGCGTCGACGACGCCCTCTCCTTCGTTGTTGCTCCCGATACCGTCGTCGAGATAGACCCATACGCTCTCGACCCTCGACACGCCGTCCACGGTGTAGGGGTCCATGAGAAAGAAGAAGCGGTCGCGGACGTAATCCGTGTCATAGAGGAGCACGGAGTCCTTCTTGGCTGCGCCTTCGAAACGCGACGAAGCCGTCTGGCCCTCCTGCTTGCTCAGTATGGCCGTGAAGTCGACCGGACCCACCTTGCCGAGCATCTTGGCGCCGAAGAGGCCCTGATGCTGGCCGCTGTAGCTCACGAACTGGGAGCCCGGTATCGACAGATTGGTGTTGCCCATCTCGATGCTCTGCACTATCTCGTCGTCGTCGCCCTCATACCTGAGCTTGATCCTGTTCTCGAGAGGCGTCTGAATCTCGCTGTCATGGTGAACCGTTACATGTATCTTCTCGCCCACCGTCCCGCTGAGGTCTATCTTGAGGTGCTGCTTCATATCGAGCTGCGGGAACTTGGACTTGCTGCCCCTTTCGGTGAGCTTCTCGTCGACGATGTAGCTCGTCTGCCCGCCGAACGTTATCTGCTCGCTTCCCGATACGCTGAGGTTGGCGCCCTGGCCGATCACCCGGCCGATCGTGTCGGGGAACTTGATGGGGATGTCGATCTCGCTGAAGTCGGAGAGGGTCTTCTCCCGGGCCTCGAATCTCCTTCTCGAGGAGTGGTCCAGCCAGAGCTCGTCGATCGCGGCGTCGAAGTCATAGGTGACGGCATGCTTCTCCTCGAACCTGGGGATCTC
>JALGWA010000296.1 GCA_025774425.1 bacterium | reverse complement strand
GCACCGGATGCAAGGAGCGCCCCGAATAGTATCGCGATCGCCGCAGTCCGCAGGGCTCCCGCCCGGCTCGCTGTCTTACTACCGTCCATTGACCTGCCCTCCATTGCCATTACCAGTCGAACGAGATCCCGACCTTGAAACTGCGCGGCGGCGAGTAGACCCTCGGATCGTGAAGAGGAACGTAGATCACTTCCGGGATGCCGAGGAGCTCGCCCTCGTCATAGGCGCCGCCGAGCTGGCCCTCGGTCGTGTAGTACGCCGTGTAGTTTCCGGACCCGCCCGGCCAGCTCCCCGGGGTCAGGGTCGCGATGTTGCGCCTGTCGAGGATGTTCCTGCCTTCGAGGAAGAGCGATATCTCCTGACCGGCGATCCTGAATCTCTTGTCCGCCTTGACGTTGACGGTGCTCCGGGAAGGCAATCTCTCGGAGTTGATCAACTCGGCCCTGGCCTCTCTCTCCCTCGGGAACATCGGGGTGTAGGGACGGCCCGTCGAGTAGTTCCAGTCGATGTTGGCGCCCCAGAGACCGGGTTCGCTGATGTAGAGGTTGGCGCTGAACACGTGGTTCCTGTCCCAGTCGAGGGGCAGCTCGGTGATCGGGGCGCGGTCGAGACCGCCGCCCACCACGTTGGCGCCCTGGAGCTCATTGGAGCTCGAACCCGTCGCCTGCGAGAAGGTGTACGTGAAGCTTCCCGAAAACCGGTGGCTGAACCTCTTGGTCAACTTGAACTCGGCGCCTCTCACGGACCCGTAGTCCATGTTGACGTAGACGACGGGCGTGGCCGTCGGACCGTATATCTGCTGGAATTGCGAGTCCTCGACCAGCTCCCCGGCGCGTGTGCCCACGAGGCCGAAAATGTCCTTATAGAACATCGCGATGTCACCCACCACGGTGTTGCTGAACTGGTGCTGAATGCCGATCTCGTAACTTATGGTCGTCTCGGCGTCCATGAGCGGGTTCCCGAACGGCAGCAGGCCGGACTCGGTCTGCCCGAGGAACTGGAACAGCACCTCGAGCCTGGGTATCTGGTAGAACCTGCCGTAATTGAAGTAGAGCGCGTCCCTCTCGGATATCGGGTATGAGACGCCCAGCCTGGGGCTGACCTGCCACTCGGTTCTCGACAGGAAGTCGTTGGGCTCCGCCCTCTCGAGCGTCTGCAGGAGGAATGTGTTGTACGCGTCGACCGCTTCCTTGCCGGGATCGAAGAGGTCGAGCCGGAGGCCGGCCCTGACGTTCATTCCCTCGAACTTGATCTTGTCCTGGACGAAGGCCGAGAGCCCCCAGCAGTGGAACTTGTAGACGTCCGTGAAGACGCCCATCGGCTGATCGAACGAGGGGTATGTGATGTCGAGCATCTCGAGCCGGTAGTGGTTGAACTCCCCGCCGAACTTGACCTGATGCATGGTGCCCTTCTGTATCGTCATGTCCGCCTTCGCCGTCGACATGCGCGACTCATAACGCTGGTAGTACGGGTAGTCACCCGTCACCATGAAATACCTGTTCTCCGGATCCACCCTGTCGTTGAAAGGCGGTGTGACGTACTGGTAGGGCTCCTTGTCCAGCACCTGCTGCCTGCTCAAAGTCCTGTACGTACCGATCCTCGCGGTGTAGAAGGACGTAGGGCTCAGCGTGTGATTCCACACCAGCTTGAACTGCGCGTGCTCCGTGCGGTGGTCAGGCGTGTGGGCCGGCGCTATGTAGAGCGTGTAAGTGGAATCCAGCGGCTCGAACCACCAGTGCTCATGGGTCTGCGACCAGTAGCCCACCCGGCTCATCGCATGGTTGTACACGTCGAACTTGCCGCCCGAACCGAGCACCTCGAAGGACAGCTTCTTCGTCGGCGAGAAGAGGTAGGTGACCTTGCCCTGGGCCGAGTAGTTGTTGCGCTGCCTTTCCCTGAACTTGATGCCGAAGATCCTCTTCTGCTGCCTCGGCTCGAGGGTCTTGAGATAGGTATCGCTGAAATTGAGCTCGCCCGAAAGGTAGAACCTCGCATTGGTGCCCTTGATGGGCCCCCCGAAGCCGACCATGAGGTCGTCCTCGTTGAAGAAAGTCTTGTCGGGAGACCCGTAGTCGTCGGTCATGTACTTCACGACGCCGGAGTACTTGGTGCCGCCCTCTCTCGTCTTGAGGTTGATGATCCCCGACTGGACATTGCCGAACTCGGCGTCGAACCCGCCGGAGAGAACCTCGAACTCGGAAAGCGAGGCGAAACTGACATTCATGACACCGGTGCCCACGAAGGGATCGCTGACCTGCATGCCGTCGACGAGGAACTTGACCTCTCCGGACCGTCCACCCCGGATATGAATCTGGCCCTGCTCCAGGACGACGCCAGCCTGAACGGCGATCGCCTCCTCGACGGTGTTGATGGCCCTCTGCTGAACGTCCTCGGTCTTCACCTTGCGCGTCGTCTTGGTCTGGTTGACATCGACCATCTGCTTCTTGTCGGCTGTGACCTTGACCTCTTCGACCTCCATGACGACGGTCACCTGCAGGTCGAAGTCGACCTCGGTCGTCAGACCGGGCTTGACGACGACGTTCTCCTTGGTCTGCTGGGCGTAGCCCATCATCATGACCTTGAGGGTATACGTGCCCGCGGGAACGCCCTCTATCGTGTATATGCCGCTTGGCTTGGTGAACGAACCCATGCCCGTCCCGACGATGACCACGTTGGCGAAGGCGAGCGGTGATCCGTCCTTCGCATCCCTGACGACACCGGAAATACGCCCTGTGTCCTCCGCGAAAGCAGCGGCGGTCATCGCGAGCAGAAGGACCAGGGCGGACAGTACTACCCTTCGCAAGGGGCCCATCGTTCACATCCCCCTTTTGAGAGACTCAAAGACACAACCGTATTGTCGTTATCCCTTCTCCAGCGTACTATACAAACACTGCGGAAACAGTGTCAAGTGATATTGTCTTCGCAACTTACGGGGTGCTCCCCCCTTCCCAGAGACTCGACCAGGGGCGCCAACGCCCCCTCATACCGCCCGGCGGAAACGTCCTCGGCGCGCAGGTCGAAACCGGCGGCGAAGGAGTCGCGGAGGAGCCCCGCCGCTTCGCGGACGTCGACGCCGCAGCCCGCTATCTCCTCGAGGCACGTGGTCGCCGCGGCCACCTCGCGTCCGATCCTTTCCCTGTCCGCGGCCGCGAGGTACCTCGAGACCTCTAGGTAGTCCCTTCCCACGGGTATGCTGCCGTGCTGGAGAACGCTCCGGCGGCC
>JALGWA010000295.1 GCA_025774425.1 bacterium | reverse complement strand
GTAATTGCTCGGAGTGGTCTGCCACGAGAACTCCCGGTTTCCCGTCTCCCCCGGATAGGGGTCGCCCTCGTCGGAACCGAATCCCCAGCTCC
Source organism: bacterium (assembly GCA_025774425.1). Lineage (GTDB taxonomy): Bacteria > Arandabacterota > Arandabacteria > Arandabacterales > JALGWA01 > JALGWA01. Next base: position 4,200 of record JALGWA010000295.1, on the reverse strand, counting down.
GCGCCCGCTCCAAGTCGAACCTGCCGTCGGCCTGCTCGAGGGAGATGAGATGCCTGCCCTCCCCGGAGTTGTCCTCGGCCCGCTCGTCGACGTGATAGATGTAGAGACCCTCTCCGAAGAGCGAGAGGTACGAGTCGTATGACTTCGCCCTCCTGTTCTCCACGATGAAGTACTGGGGGCCGGGACTGCCGTCGTTCCAAAGAATGAGAGCCTCAGGAGCGTCCTCCAGGCAGGCCAGGCCGTAGCGCGCCCGGTTGGCCTCGAGCACGACGGGGTCGATGAAGCCGAGTTTCATCCTCGACCACGCGTTCAGGCCGACCGGCCGCGACCCGTCTCCCCCTCCCCAGGAACCGTAGGCCATGAGCGAAGTCATGCCCAGGCCGAAGGAACTCAAGGTTACGTCGTACAGATCGGGCAGCCCCAACAGGTGGCCGAGCTCGTGAGCGAACAGGCCCACCCTCGCGTCTTCCGACTCGGTGGCGTAGTTGACGACATGCACGCCGTCCACGGGACGCGGGCGTATCCTGGACGCATGCGAGTGTATGTCCCCTGGATGGAGCGTCCATTCGTAACCCCTCCCGGCGTGCACGACGAGGAGGAAGTCGACGACGCCGTCGTCATCTCCCGAATTGGGCACGCCGTCGGGTCCGTCGCTGTCGTAGAGCGAGTAGTCGATAAATGGATCCGCGGCGTCGACGGCGTCTTCGATCATCTTCTGGGCGTTTCTCGGATAACCGCCCATGCCCCTGCGGTTGTCGGCATAGTACGACAGCGGCTGTGGAAGGTCGAACCAGGCATAGACGTCCCCCGTCACGTCCATCCCGCCGAACGAGTTCGCCAGGAAGTAGGAGCGCATGCTGTTGGGGTTGTCGGAGGAGAAGAGCATGTCGCGGAACCAATCCACGCTGTGCGTCAGCGTGTCCGCCCTGACATCGTCGAAGTTGACGAGGATGACGAGGCACTTGATGGCTTCCGGAGCCCTGGACGGCGGCGAGCGCAGGGTCGTCGGAGGGTCGAGTCTCAGCATCCCGGCGGCATCGCCGAGCCCCCCCTCGGCGATCAACTTCCGGGCGTGGTCGGGGCGGAGTGGAACGGCGCATGCGGCGCCGGCGAGGAACAGCACGGTCCCCAGCGCCGTCACCCCGCAGCAACGCTTCATGTTTCCCCTCCCCGATCTCTAGGGACTCTCCATGCTCCTGAGCCGCTTGATCTTCTCCCTCAGCCCTTTTGATGACGGCATGTACCGCAGGGCGCGCTCGAAGAAATCTGCGGCGTCCGCGTTGCGCCCCTGCGCCTCACTGCCCAGCCCCAGGGCGTAGAGAGCGTCAGGATTCCTTGGATCCACACCGAGCGCAGCCTCGGCGACCGAGAGCCCCCGGTCGACCTCGCCCATCTCGATGAGCACCCGCGCCGTCGCCGCCATGGCCCCGGAGTCGCCGCGGCAGACTTCCGAGGCCCGCATGAGCGCCGCGACCGCCGCCTCGCGCCGTCCGAGGCGGTACTGGCAGAGACCGAGATTGTAGGCGGCGATGCAGAGGCCGGGATCCGCCTCCAGGGCCTTCTCGAAGAAGGTCGCCGCCTGCTCGTAGTCCTCGTCTTTCGCGAGCGCTATGCCGAGCGACACGTACGCGAACGGCCTGTAGTTCGGGTTGAGCGCCATGGCGCGGCCCATGTAGTCGCGGACCTCCGCCATCATTCCCATGGCGGCGTATGCGCGTCCGGCGTGGTAATAGGCCCTCGCGTCGGAGGGCGCCATCTCGATCGCTTCCCTGTAGATCTCCACCGCCTCGTCGTACTCGCCCGCCGCTTCGTAGAGCGCGCCTTCATTGACTATATGCGTGGGGAGATAGCCGAGATCGTCGACACCCAAGAAAGCCGTTCCGGACACCGCCCAGAGCAGCGCGACCCCGCCCAGCATCGCCCCCAACACAAGGTACTCGCGCCTTCGCGCCGAACGGGCCATCGCGTACAGGGCGTAGCCGCCGAGGACCGCCATGAAGGGCACCGCCGGCAGCCTGTACCTCCATATGACGAAGAACGCGACCGCGAGGGCGGCCCATGCGAGCAGGCCGGCGGCCGGCACGAGGGCGTGTTTCTCGCGCCGCGACAGCGACACGACGAGACCGACCAGCCCGAAGGGCATGACGACTGCAAAAGTGAGAAGAGGCAACTTGAGAACGCTGGTGTACCTCTCAATGAACCTCTGCACCGGTTTGATGTCGCTCCGCTCGTAGGCGTTCAGGAAGTAATAGACCTTCCTCAGCATGAGCCCGGCCCAACGCCCCGGGTCGCTCCCGATCTCCGCCAGCGTCATGCGCATGTAGTAGTCCGAGAGTTCTCTGTCCTCGAGCTCCCGTCCCACCTTCTCCCGCGCCGCGACCCTGCAGCCCTCGATGATGCTGTCCTCGCCCGGGTCCATTGCGATACCGTAGACATAGGCGGTCGGCGGCGCCATGGGGGTCTTGCCGTCGGCGAACGAGGCGTTGCCGATGTAAAGGTTCACGGCTCCTTGCGGCGAGAAGACGAAGAACCTGCCGTAGGCCGCGTAGTTCCTCACTCCAAGCATCATGACAAACCCCGCCAAGACTATAGCCACCGTCGCGGCAAGCCGTAACCCCCTTTTGCTGCGCTCGATGAAGATGACAACGCCGATCATGACGGCGGCGAACGGCAGGATGTCGGGCCGCGTGAGAAAGGCGAGTCCCAGGAAGACGCCCGCGAGCACGGCGTCCCGGTAGCGCCGGCCGCCGAGACATTCGAGCACGAACCATGTGGCCAGCAACATCAGGAAGATGAAGAGGGTCGTCGGTAGGATCTCTCCGTCGGAGAAGATCGCCATGCCGTAGAACGCGAGCGCGAACCCGCCCGCGGCGCCCGCGAACGTCCCGAAGAGCCGCCGTCCCATGAGAAACACCAGACCGCAGGACAGGGCCCCCGCCAGCGCCTGGATGATCAGCGGCGCCGCGAAAGACCGTCCGAAGACCGCGTAACAGGCGGCGATGAAGTACACGTACAACGGCACCCTGAAAGAGGCGCTTGCGGCCAGACGGTCGCCGGCGAGCACGTCGAGGGCCTTGCTGTGATACCAGGCCGAATCGAGCAGCGGACGGCTTATGTAGATGGAATCGGCGATCGCTGCGAGGACGATTGCACCGAGCAGCCAGCGATCCGCCTTGGAGTAGTCTCCCACAACCTCACTCCCTCGGCCGTCCGCAGACGGGATAGCCGCCGTGCCCGACTATTCTTCTCTTTCCTCGGCGGCCTCCTCCGGGCACTCGTTGAACAGCGTGTCACGGGCCGCGTTCGTCCATGGTATGTAGACGACATCGTTCCGGAACCGCGGTTTGGGGCAGTCGCTGCCCCAGTAGTTGTGGGTGGCCACGCAGACCTCGCGCTGGTCCGTGAACAGGCCCCCCTCGATCCGGAGACCGTCGTTGTAGATGTCGAAGGAGTTGCTGACTATTTCGTTCGCCGTCTGCAGCGAGCCGCCGATCACCGGATACGAGTGGCCGAGTATGAGAATTCCCCGCCCATTTGACTTGATCAGGTTCCTCGCTATGACGGGAGACGAACTGATGAGAGAGATGCCGTCGGGATTCCTGACGATCTCGTTTTCGATTATCTCGGCATTGGACTCGTCCAGGTGAATGGCGCGGTTGCAGCCTCTGAACTTGTTGCCCTTGATGAAAGCGTTGCACCCATAGAGCGCCACGCCGTCCCAGGAATCGAGGAAGACATTGTCGGTGATCACCGGAGCACCCGTGGTGCAGACTACGCAGGCGTTCGAACCCTTCCCCTGGAAGGTGAATCCCGAGATCAGCGTCTCCATGTCGCAGTCGTTGAGGAGAAGTATGTGCCACCTGCGGTTCCAAAGCGTCGTCGAGTCCCTGCCTGCGGCCGAGATCACGGTCACCCCGCTTCTCACTCTCTCCTGCACCCGGTACTTGCCCGGGAAGACCAGCACCGTGTCGCCGTGATAGGCCTGTCGAAGAGCCAGACGCAGATCGGGCTCGTCGTGGGGCACCCTTATGGTCTTTGAAAAGCAGGCTGCCTGGAACAGCAACAGGAAGACGACCGCCGCTGCGAAGAATCTCATGTTGCCTCCCCCGGATGGTGATGGCTGGCGCGCCCGGCAGGAGTCGAACCCGCAACCTCGTGGTCCGTAGCCACGCGCTCTATCCAATTGAGCTACAGGCGCAC
>JALGWA010000294.1 GCA_025774425.1 bacterium | reverse complement strand
CCCGATCATGGCCTCGTTGTGTATGCTGAGCACCAGGCTCGCGCCGGAGACGCTCACCGCACTGCAGATGTCGGGCAGGTCGAGGTCGTACGAGCCCGATATGTCGACCGCCGTCGGCTTGAGCGTCCCTGTGATCCTGTCGAAGACGACGTCGCGCATCCCGACCACGATTCGCACCGAGTCCGTGGACGCGACCTCGACATGCTGCGTGGCGCCCGGCGTCTCGGCGCTGACCCGGAAGGTCACGGTGTTGGTGCCGTACCAGGGATCTCCCGGGACCGCGCCGGTGTCGAGCGTGTAGCCCGACAGGTCGATCTCCAGGGCCTCCTGACCGAGGGCTGGAATGTCTGCGCCGGCGGCGAGAGGCTCACCGCCGCGGGTGAGGTCATCGCTGGTCACGCCGACGGTGAGTTCCACGGGAAGGCCGTTGAACAAGGTGAGCGCCAGCGTGCCGCTTTCGATACCCGCCAGGACGACCCTCGTGGAATCCTCCACGATTATGGAGCGCTCGGACTCGAAAGCCTGGGCCGGGAGTTTCGCAAGCGCGCGGCTCACCGTGAGGCCGCCCGGGGCCACCTCTATGCCTATCTCGTCGAGGTACGAGAAATCGACCTCGCCCTCGCTTCCCGGGGAGCCTCCCCTCAGCGAGATGGTGACGCTGTTCGAGATCGTGCGTCCGGCGAGATCGATCCAGGCCCCGGCGGACTCTCCCGGTGGAACCGGTTCGTCGAACGCCACCGAGTCCGACCCGGCGCCCCACCAGTCCAGGCGGAGCACCAGGGGGCAACCCCGCGACGGGTCGCCCAGGGGCACCTGCATGCGGTTCTCCACGGTTATCCCCAGAACGCCGGACTCCACCTCGGCCCACACGAAATCGTCTCCCAGGTCGATCGTCCTCGACGCCGTCGCCCCGCCCGGCGCCGGGAAACAGAAGGGCGGCACCTGGACATGGCCGGAGAACGCCGCCGCATCTTCCCACACCTCGCCGATGGTGAAGGAGACCGCGGCCGAGCCGACGGCCGTGACCTCGAAGGCGCCGATCCGTGCGCCGAACTCGCCTTCGTACGGGGCCAGACCGAACCTTCCGGCCAGGTCCACTTCCGTCAGGGCTTCGGTGATCTCGACACAGAGGCTGTCGCTCACGACTTTGATGGCCTCCTCGTCGGCGGCCAGGTCCTGGAAGGTATAGTCCTCGGTCAGCACCGGCAGGTTGATCTCGACGTCCCAGGAAGGCATGTCGAACGGTTCCAGCGAACACCCGAAGGCGACAAGACAGGCGAGAGCAACGATCGGATACAAGAAAGCCAGCTTGCGCATTGCCGTCGTCCCCTCCAGCTAGCAGCCAGCCGGCTTTCCCGCTACTTCTATCCGTATTTATCGCCCGCCCGGCGCGGGGCTTTAGGCCCTATTCCTCCTTTACGACCCTTGCGACATCCACCACCAGGTCGCCCTCGCGAAGATCGATGATTCTCACGCCCTGGGTGGCGCGACCTATGACCGAAATGCCGCGTATCGGCACCCTGATGACCGTGCCGTGCTGGGATATGACCATGAGCTCGTCCTCATCCACAACTTCTTTTATGGCAATGAGTTTTCCGGTTTTCTCCGTGCAGCGCATCGTGATTATGCCCTTGCCGCCGCGCCTGGTGACCCGGTAGTCCGAGATGGGGGAGCGCTTGCCGTAGCCCTTCTCGCTGACCACCAGCAGGGTCCCCTCGCGCACGACGACCACCATGCCGATCACGCGGTCGTCGCCCTCCAGGGTCACGCCGCGCACGCCACGCGCCGAGCGCCCCATCGCCCTCACGTCCTTCTCGTGGAATCTCACCGCCTTGCCGCCGCGCTTCGCGAGTATGACGTCATTGGTGCCGTCGGTCAGCTTGGCGTCGATCAGCCGGTCGCCTTCGTCCAGGGTGATGGCGATGATGCCGCCCTTGCGCGGGTGCGAAAAGGCCGCGAGCGCCGTCTTCTTCACGACCCCCTTCTCCGTCGCCATCATCAGGTACCTGCCCTCCGGGAAACCCTTGGTCGAGACGAAGGCCGTGACGCGTTCGCCCGGGCCGAGCTTGAGCAGGTTGACGATGGCCTTGCCCTTCGAGTAGCGCCCGCCCTCCGGCAGCTCGTGCACCTTGATCCAGTGGCACCTGCCGCTGCTCGTGAAGAAGAGTATGTAATCGTGCGTCGAAGCGACGAAGAGGTGCTCGACGAAATCCTCTTCCTTGGTCTCCATGCCGCGTATGCCCTTGCCTCCCCGCCGCTGCCTCCTGTACAGCGCGACATGAGTGCGCTTTATGTAGCCGCGATGCGATATGGATATGACCATGTCCTCTTCCGCTATGAGGTCCTCGACCTCCAGGTCCTCCGCCACCTCCACGATATCGGTGCGACGCTCGTCGCCGTACTTCTTCTTGATTTCGCCGAGCTCCGTCTTGATTATGTTCATCTGTCTCGCCCGGCTCGCGAGTATCCCCTTGAGATTCTCTATCTTCTTTATCACTTCCAGATACTCGTCCTCGATTTTCTTCCGTTCCAGCCCGGTGAGCCTCTGGAGGCGCATCTCGAGAATCGCCGTCGCCTGCACGTCAGACAGGCCGAACTTCCTCATCAGCGCATCCTTCGCCGCCGCGACGTTGGGCGACTTCTTGATCAGCTTGATTACCGCGTCGATGTTGTCGAGGGCGATCTTGAAACCCTCGAGTATATGCGCGCGGCGCTCCGCGGCGTCGAGGTCGAAGCGCGTCCTCCTCAGTATCACTTCATGGCGGAACTTGACGTATTCCTCGAGCAGCCCCTTGAGCGTCAGCACCGTCGGGCGCCCGTCGACGAGGGCGAGCATGATCACTCCGAAGGTCGTCTGCATCGGCGTGTGCTTGTAGAGCTGGTTCAGGACGACGCGCGATTGGGCGTCGCGCTTGAGCTCTATGAGTATGCGCATCCCGTCCCGGTCGGATTCGTCGCGCAGGTCCGCGATGCCGTCGATCCTGCCGTCTCTCACCATGTCGGCGATGCGCTCGATGAGGGCCGCCTTGTTGACCTGGTAGGGTATCTCGGTTACGATGATGCGCTCCTTGCCCGCCTTGGTCGTCTCCAGTATGCAGTTGGCTCTCACCGTCAGGAGACCGCGGCCCGTCCTGTAGGCATCGAGAATCCCCTGCTTGCCGTATATGATCCCGCCCGACGGGAAGTCCGGCCCCTTGATGTGCGCGTGCAGGTCGTCCTCGGTGATGTCCGGA
>JALGWA010000293.1 GCA_025774425.1 bacterium | reverse complement strand
GCTTGGGACTCCCGCCGTGCCGTGAGCAGCCGCCGGCCCGTCCCGCTCCGCATCCTGTTCCGCACATGAAGCGCCGCACGGTGCCCGCCACTGCCGCGTTGCAGTCGTGTGCGATTCTGGTTATGTTTATGCTTGAGGCCGATTGGATGCTGCCGAAGGAGACAGTGGTGGAACGACTCTTGTCCGATATCCAGCGCAGGCTGTTGCCGGCCGCGCTGCTCCTGCTTCTGGTCGCCGCGGCGGGGGCCGCCCCAGCGGGCGGGGCCGTACCCGAGGCGCGCGTCAGGGTTTTCGAGCTGCCGGAGCGCGTCGAGGGCCCGTCGAGGACGGGTTTCCTGCCCACTCCGGGTGATTTCTCCCATCTCGCGTCCCGGGCGGAGCGGAGCCTCGCGGCGCTGCCCGAGCGCTTCGACTGGCGGGACGAGGGAGCCGTGACGGAGGTCGGCGACCAGGGCAACTGCGGCTGCTGCTACGCCTTCGCCGCCGTGGGCAACTTCGAGTCGGCGATCCTCGCCGCCGGCGGGCCCCTGTACGACTTCTCGGTGAACAATGTCAAGGAGTGCGACTGGTGGGCCATAAACTACGGCCTCGGGAGCTGCAACGGCGGCAACGCCTCCATGGTGGCCAGTTTCCTCGCGCAGCAGGGTACTGTGTCCGAGGCCTGCGACCCGTTCGACCCGCGCAACGTCGTCTGCAAGGACGACTGTCCCCACATACTGACGCTGACCGGCTGGGTGCAGATCTCGGGGGAGGAAGTCGCGCCGACCTGGGCCATAAAGGACTATGTTTACAACCACGGGCCCGTGTTCACCGCCATGATCGCGGCCAACGGGATCGGCTGGCCGGCCGAATTCAGCGGCTACGACGGCTCCTACACCCTCTATTATGACGGGCCCGGCCAGCTGGACCACGCCGTCATGATCGTCGGCTGGGACGATACACTCTCCCACGCGGGCGGGCAGGGCGCATGGATAGTCAAGAACAGCTGGGGCACGGACTGGGGAGACGAGGGTTTCTTCTATATCGCCTACGGATCGGCCGACATAGGCGCATATACTTCCACGATATACGACTGGCGTCCATATGATAGCGACGGCGTGTTGTTCTTCCACGACGAGGCCGGTTTCATGGGCACGGCCCTCGGCTACGGCGCGACGACCGGCTGGGCGCTCGCCAAGTACGTGCCTGAAGATCCCGTCCGCCTCGAGAGGGTCGAGTTCTGGACGTCGGACGCCGCGACGGATGTCGACGTCTATATCTACGACGGCTTCAACGGCACATCGCTCATGGGTAAGAGGGCGGAGGAGACGAATATCGAGACCGACGGCTACGGCTACCATTCGGTCGAGCTTTCGACTCCCGTCAACTTCAGCGCGACAAACGATTTCTACGTCGTCGTCAAGATAACCAACGCTTCCTACACCTACCCGATACCGCTGGACAACTACGGGCCGGTCTCGTCGGGCAGCTGCTACGTCAGTCCCGACGGCGTGAACTGGACCGATATCACCGAGGTCGGCTGCACGGCGTGTTCCAGCAGCGACGTCTGCATCCGCGTGCGTGGGACCCTGCTCTCGGCGAGCGGCGTGATCCACGTCCCCGGCACGTACGACACGATCGCCGAGGCCCTGGCGGCGGCGGACCCGGGGGACACGGTGCTCGTCGCGCCCGGGACCTATGTCGAGGGGCCGCTTACGATCGACAGGGACATAGTGTTGATGAGCGAAGCCGGGCCGGAGAGCACGATCATAGATGCCGGCGGCCAGCTCAAGGCGCCCGGCGACGTTACCACGGTGCTCAGGCTGACGAACGTGACTGCGGACTGCCAGGTCATCGGGATGACCATAAAGGGCGCCCGGAGCGACTCTTCGGGGGCGGGCATCGAGATAGTGGATTCCAGTCCGACCATCTCCGGCTGCATCATCGCCGGGAACGAGACGGTCTCCGGAGCGGGTATCGTCGTGCGCGGCTCGTCGCCGATGATCCTCGGCTGCACCATCGACGGGAACTCGGGCCTGGCGGGTGTCTATTTCGAGGCCGCCAGCGCGGGCACCGTCAGCATGTGCATCGTAAGCGGCACGCAGGGCGGCCCGGGTGTCCGCTGCGACTCGGGCGCACCGACGATAGGATGCTGCGATATCTTCGGCAATGACGGCTACATCGTCGGCGGCACGGACGGCGGGGGCAACTTCTCCGAAGACCCGATGTATTGCTGGCGGACAGAGGGCGCGTACTCGTTGCAGGAGGGCTCGCCCTGCATCGCCCGCCACGGATGCGGCGGGATCGGGGCGCTGGGTCAGGGATGTTCTCAGCAGGTCCCGTCGATGTTGACCTCGTTCACCGTGACCCCGGAGGACGAGTCGAACAGGCTTGTGTGGGCGCTGCCCGGCGAGCCCGTGGAGGGGGCTTTCATCGTCTACAAGACCACCGGCTTCCCCGAGGGATGGGATGACGGCACGCCCGTCGAGAACGGCATGTACGGCTATTTCGGCGGCGAGCCGTCGGCGGTCGACACCTTCGACCACACCGGACTCACAAACGGCGTCACGTATTACTATTCGGCGTTCGCGTACAACCGCGACTACAAGAGCGGCTCGGGCCTGCTCGACTCGGCGACGCCGGCGGACACGAGCCCGCCGGGCAAGGTCGTGGATTTCAGCACGCGGTCCGGGGATGGAAGCATCACTCTCTCGTGGACCTTCCCCGGGGACGAGGACCTCGCGGGGGTGGTGGTCCGCTATTCGACTTCCGACCATCCGGGCCTGCCCGGGGAGGGAAGCCCGGTCGAGAACGACTCGGGAGGAGTGTTCCACGGGACGCCCGGCGCCGATACGTCGTTCGTGCACGCCGGTCTCGACAGCGGGGTGACGTACTTCTACTCGGCATTCACCTTCGACGAGGTGCCCAACTACTCGGACGCGGAGTATGCGGCCGGGGTGCCGGACATCGACGACATCCCCCCCGGGGAGGTGCGATCCTTCGTCGCCGCGCCTTCCGATACGACCGTGACGCTCTCATGGCTGAACCCCGGCGAGGAGGATTTCGAATACACGATTCTGCGGTTCTCGACGACGTCCTATCCCGGTATGCCGACCGACGGCGATCCCGTGGACAACGGCAACGGCGGCATCTTCCCCGCGGAGCCGGCGGAATCGGACACTTTCATCCACACGGGTCTCGCCAACGGCACGACGTATTACTACACGGCCTTCACCGCGGACGCCGATTCCAATGTG
>JALGWA010000292.1 GCA_025774425.1 bacterium | reverse complement strand
TACCGGCGCCGTTCACCGAGGAGGACTATGTCTCTGAGTTCCTCCTCGTTCTGCGCGGCCATCCACTTCTCTTCGAAACCGGGATCCTGCACGATCTGCGCGATAGCCGACAGAGCCCTCAGGTGGGTATTGCGCTCGTCCCTGGTGCCGACCAGTACGAAGACGGCATGAACATGCGGCGCGTCGTCGGAGAACCACACGCCCTCCCTCGACCGGGCCAGCAGGATGTCGAAAATCCCCTCGCCCTCTATGACGATGTGCGGGATCGCCAGGCCCGGGCGGAGCACGGTGCTGCTCTGCTTCTCCCTCTCGTACATGGCGCGGAGAAGCTCGTCGGCCGGAAGGCCCACATGCACGGACAGCGCCTCCGACGCCGCTTTGAAGAAGGACTCGGCGTCCATGCCCTCCTCGAGGTCGAGCACCACGCACCTCTCGATCACGCGGTCGAACCTGTCCTTGGTGATGTCGTCGCGTTCGCGGATTATGTCCTTAAGCTCGGTCTCGAGCGAACGGCTCGTGATCTCCTTCGCGGTGATCCGCCCGATCAGGTGGAGAAGCGCAAACTCCCGGCTCGCCCTGCCCCGGCCGTACGCCCAGTATACGGCCACGCCCGCAGTCACGATCCCGAGGCTGGACAGCAGCGAGGCCCGGCCCATCCCGTAGATGAGAAAGACGAATCCGGCGATGCCGACGATCTGCGTCGCCGGGTACAGGGGCACGCGAAACCTCGGCCTGTAGTTCTGGATCCGGCTCTCCCTCAGGATAATCACCGCCAGACAGGAGAATATGTAGGTGAGGATGAGTACGGTCGAAGCCGCCTTCACGAGAGTGCCGAGCTTCATGAAGAGCGCGAGAATCATGAGCCCGCCGGTCATGAGTATGGAGATATAGGGCGTTCTGAACCTGGGATGGATCTTCCTTATGAAGCCCGGAAGCAGCCCGTCGCGACTCAGCGCGAGGGGATAGCGCGAAGCGGCCATGACGCCGGCGTTCGCGGTCGAGATGAAGGCGAGAACGGCCGCGATGCCCATGACCATATACCCCGCCCGTCCCATGAACGCCCCTGCGCCGTCCGAGATCGGGGTCGGCGAGTTGTCGAGCAGGTCGGCGTCGAGCACGCCGGTCGTCACGAGCACGACGAGCATGTAGAGAAGCCCGACGATGACGAGCGACAGTATCATGCCCAGGGGTATCGTCCGGCCGGGATCCTTGACCTCCTCCGCGATGCTCGCAATCTTCAGCAGGCCGCCGTAGGAGATGAAGACAATCCCCGCCGTGACGAGTATCGCCGGGGTTCCGTTGGGTGCAAAGGGCTCGAGGTTCCTGACGAGCATCGCCGGGAACCCGCGGGCGACATAGAAGACGAGAATCGCGAGCAGGCCCAACACGAGCATGACCTGGGTCCTGCTTGCCTGCTTGACGCCGACCAGATTGATGATGACGAACAGAACGCAGAGCGCCGTCGCGACCACCTGCGGGTTCAGGTTGAACCATACACCGGCGAAGGCCGCCATGCCGACGAGCGCGAATGCGCTCTTCAAGGACATGGAGAACCAGGTGATCAGCCCGTCCACGGTACCCACAGCCGGGCCGAGCGTGCGCGTGACGTAGAAATAGGTCCCTCCCGCCTTCGGCATGGCCGAGACAAGCTCTGCCTGGCTCAACATGCCCGTCGCTGCAAGCAGCCCGGCGAGCATGTACGACAGCACGACCGCGGGCCCCGCCTCGGCATGAGCCACCCCCGGAAGCACGAAGAGCCCCGAGCTAATCATCGCCCCGCTCGCAATGCAGAACACGTCGAGCAGCGTCAATTCCTTCCGCAGCTTCATTCCCGGTTCCTCTTCCTGCTCACGGCCCGCGCCCATGCGCGGACCGGGCTTGTCAGAGACAGGCCCTGATCTCGGCGATCACCTCGGCGTATCCCTCCGGTGACAGTCTCACCTGGGCGTAGTCCTTGCCTGCGACGGGCTGCGCGGGCTCTATCGGGTCCGACCTTCGGCGCGGGATCACATGCCAGTGAAGATGGGGCACGAGGTTTCCGAGGAGCTCATAGTTCAGCTTGTGCGGCGCATAGGCCCTGTCTATCGCTGAGGCGATATCCACCAGGTCGTCCATGAACGCCATGCGGTCTTCCCGGTCGAGGCGGTGGAGCTCCGTCTCATGAGCCTTGTTGTAGACGAGCATCACATAACCGCGGCAGACCTGGTTCCGGGCGACGAATGCCGTGGAGACCCTGAGGTCGACGATCCAATAAGGGCTGTCCTTGCGGAAATCCTCGCGCACCTCCTCGCAGAGCAGGCAATCCCCGCCCCTCCCAGCCATGGAACCCCCTATCGCTCACCCGGCGTCCGGCCGCCGTCCGTGTCCGTCTCTTCCCCGTCGGGCATGCGCCAGTAATCGTCGAAGGTCATGTCCATATTGAAGTGCTTCTTGATGAACAGAAAGCCGCCCGTGGCCCGCACGTTCATGCTTCCGGCGCGCCAGGAACCGGATTCGTCGAATTCATAGAAGACCGTGGTGTTCATCTTCTTGACGCGCTTGGGAAGGGGGTCGGTGGTGTACTCCACCTTGAAGGGCGTTCCGGTTCCCACCTCGAGCCACGCCCTTCCCGTCACCGTCACCGTCTCGTCGTCGTCATCCTCGTCCTCCCGCTCTCTGACATCGACGAACTCGAACACAGCGCAGCGCCGCCCCCCCACGACTTCTTCCTCACCGGTCGCCCTGACGTCGAGACCTTCCTGATGCTCGGGGTCGAACGGAGCATAACCCTCCATGGTGAAGCCGTCGCCCTCACCGTCCTCCTCGTCGTCGCCTTGCTCCGTCTCCTTCTTCTCCTCCTTGGCTTTTTCTTTCTCGGTCACATCCTCGCCGTCATCCAGTATCTTCACCACCTCGGCCTCGACCTCGCCGTCGTCGCCGAGCCGGAGGCGCGTCCACACCTCCTGGCCCTTGTCGTCCTTCGGCTGCCCGTGCTTGTCCACTTCCTGCATGTGCATGTGTATCAAGCCCGGAACCCAGTCGTCGTTGGCCTCGTAAAGAGCCACGGCCTTGACCCAGAGCGAGTCGGGCCCGGCCTCTGCCCCAGCCGGCCGGGGAGAGACGCAGAGGGCGGCGGAGAGAAGGACAAGCACCATCGCGAGACGCTTCAGCATGTGTCATCCCTTCCTTTCCACAGGGGTCGACCCGCCTCCAGCATACAACAGGGACAACCCGCCGTTCAAACACTCTTTGTGCATTG
>JALGWA010000291.1 GCA_025774425.1 bacterium | reverse complement strand
GAAATGCAGCACCTCGTGCCCGCGCTCCGCGAGGAGATCGCAGAGGTCGAAGTAGTAGCGCTCCGACCCGCCGCGCAGGTAGAAGAACTTGTTCACCTGCAGGATTCTCATATCGAGCGGCGGCCCTTTCCGGCATGGTGAAGCAACTTGGCCCAGGCGACTCTCGCGGCGTAGGCGGGGAGGTTTCTTCTCATCTCGGGCGCGACCGTGCACGTCATCCAGCAACGCCTGGTGCAGCGGCTCACGGCCTCGATGACCTCCGGGTTGGAATCGACGATCTCCTCGTAGGTCTGCTCGAGAATGTCGCCCATCGGCCGGCTCCACAGATGGCAGGGGTAGACCTTCCCCTCCGGGTCCAGGTAGAAGAAGTCGAGACCCGCCCTGCATCGGATCGGCCGGGGCCTCCCCCTCAGCACGTCCATGAGGCCTTCGGTGAAATAGGCCCTGAACCAGTCCTTTACGCTCTTCGATGCGTAGAGCCGCCCCTTGATCTCCTCGATGTCCTCGCGGGCAGCATCCGCGCTGGGCCGTTCGGCGTCCTTCTCGCCGAAGAACATCTCGGACGAATGCGCCACGGTGAAGGTGAACTGCAGGCCCATGCGCTCGGCGAGGGCCTGGATCTCCCGGACACGCCCGGCATTGTGCCTGGTCATGGTGGCGCACACCCCCAGGTCGGCGGCCCCGTGCTTCTTGGCGATGTCTATGCTCCGCATGGCCTTCTCGAAGGCGCCGTCTATGCCGCGTATCTCGTCATGGAGTTCCGCAATGCCGTCCAGGGAGACGCGGACGGCCAGGCCCGGCGCCCTCCCGAGGAGGTCGTCCAGCCTGTCGGGGAGCAGCCCGTTGGTCGAAAGCACCAGCCTCACGCCCGGGCAGGCCTCCCGCATCGCCTCCATGACATCGGCGATGTCCCGGCGCAGAAGCGGCTCACCGCCGGAGACGTTGATCTCTTTGAGCGAACGCGGCAGCCGGCGGTAGTCGCCCGGCGCCATCTCGGCCCCGGTCTCCTTCTTCCAGATGTCGCACATCAGGCACCGGGCGTTGCACCGGTACGTCACGGCCACTATCGCGTGGGTAGGACTCACCCGCAACAGGCACCCCCCGCTCTAAATGTTCTTGTACGGCTTGTCGGTGAGACCGGTGACGCAGCCTAGGTCCCTGACGTCGCCAACGACCCGTGCGGGGTTGCCGTAGGCGAGCGAGTACGGAGGTATGTTCTTGGTGACCACGCTGCCGGCGCCTATGAGACTTCGCTCGCCGATCTCGATGAACGGCACCAGCGTCACATTCACGCCTATCTGAACGCCCGTCTTGATGTGGGGGCCGCGCATGCACTCGCCGGACTTCTCGCAGCCCGGGTGCAAGTCATTGGCTATGGTGACGCCGGGGGCCATGAAGGCGTCGTCATCTATCACCGTGAACTGCGCTACGTAGCAGTTGCAGTGGATCTTGACGCGGCTGCCGATCTTGCAGCCGTAGTCTATCACGGTATTGTTCCAGATCGAGAAATCGTCGCCGATCTCGTTTTCCTCGCGGATGACGACATTGTGCCCGGTCTGGAGATTGTCGCCTATGGTCGAACCCGCGTAAATGACGCTTCCGCTCCTTATGCGGGCGTTCCTGCCGATCTTGACAAAGTCGATGTTCTTGCCGCGTGCGGGCGGGTATCCCAGTATCACCCCGACGTCGACGAGTCCGCCCTCTCCGAGCAGCACCATGGGTTTACTCTTGCTCATCGCCCGCCGCTCCCCTCGCCGGCGTCCAGCGGAAGCGGCGCTCCGCCCAGCTTCGCCGACTCGCAGGCGCGCTCGACGACCTTGACCACCGCGAGGCCGTCCCTTCCGGAGCTCTGCGGCCGCGTCCCGTTCAGCGCGCAGTCCATGAAGTGGCTGCATTCCTTCTTCAACGGCTCGACCTCGTTGATCTTGGGAACGACGATATCGCCGAAGCGATAGGACAGTTGGAACTCCCCGAAAGTGTCATAGTGGGGCAGCACGTCCACGCCCTTGTCGTATACCCTGATCTTCTCGAGGGTGGAGGTGTCGTCGTAGACCAGCATCTTCTTGCTGCCGACCAGCGTCGTCCTCCTGATCTTGTTGGGGTCCAGCCAGCTGACCTGTATGTGCGCCACCGTGCCGCCCGGGTACTGGAGGATGAGAAACGCGACGTCCTCGATCCCGGGCTGGATGTACGATCTTGCGAACGTCGTCACGGTGACGGGTTCGCTGTCGAAGAGGAAGTTCATTATGGAGATGTCATGAGGAGCGAGGTCCCAGATTACATTGATGTCCTCCTGGAAGAGCCCCAGGTTCACCCGGACGCTGCTGACGTAGTAGATGTCGCCGAGCTCGCCTGCTTTCAGAAGCTCCTTCATCTTCTCGACGGCGGCGCTGTAGATGAAGGTGTGTCCGACGAACAGGACCTTCTTCTTCTCGTCCGCCAGCTTGACCAGGCTCTCCGCCTCCGCCGCGCTCTGGGTCAGCGGCTTCTCGAGAAGCACATGCTTCCCTCCCTCGAGGCAGGCCCTGCCGATCGCATAGTGGGTCGACACCGGGGTGGCGATCACGACGCCGTCCACCTCCTCGTCCTTTATGATGTCGCCGACGTCCTTCGTCGCCACGAGGTGCGGGTAGAGCGCCTTCATGTGACTCAGGCGTTCGTCGCTCAGGTCGCAACAGTACTTCACCCGGGCACCGGGCAGCTGATTGAAATTCCGGAGCAGGTTGGGGCCCCAGTACCCGCAACCGACGACCCCGATCGTGAATTGCCCTTGTCCGTCTCTCGATGTCTCACCCTTCGGCATCTAGTATGCTCCTTTCCCGTACAGCACGACAGGTATCGTCTTGAGCATGATCTCCAGGTCCAGCTTCAGGCTCCACCTGTTGATATAGTACAGGTCGAGCAGCACCATGTCGTGAAACGGTACGCTCGACCTTCCGCTGACCTGCCAGAGTCCCGTGATCCCCGGCTTGGCGCGCAACCGCCTCTTGTGCCATTCCTTGTAGATCGTCAGTTCATATGCTATGGGGGGTCTGGGCCCCACGAGACTCATGTCCCCCTTGATTACATTAATCGATGTCACACGCGGGTCGTTGCGCATCTTGTACACCTTCTCGTTCTTGTCCTCCTCCCTGCGACGGAGCTCCTTGCCGCCGATGCAATTGGTCGCATATTCGCGATGCAAGGTGTCATCGATGTCATGCCTCATGGTGCGGAACTTGTAGAAGGTGAAGGGATTGCCGTCCTTGCCCGCCCGTATCTGCTTGAAGAGCACGGGGCCGGGCGAGAGCAGCTTGACGAGCAGGGCGATGACGGCGAGAAGGGGTGCGAAGATCACGACGACGAGGCCCGCGACGCACACGTCCACGATCCTCTTGGTGACCACGCCCATTCCCCGCAGCGCGGGCTCACCGAGCCCTGGTTCCGCCACCCCCTCCATCCTCTCCTTCGGCTCCTCCGGCATGAGGATCTGGAAGATGTCCGACACCATGCGCACCGGGAGCCCCGTCCTCGAGCACCTGTTGACTATCTCGAACGAGCCGCGGTCCTCGAGCAGACCTATGGGGATGAAGATTTCCTCTATCTCATAGTCGC
>JALGWA010000290.1 GCA_025774425.1 bacterium | reverse complement strand
TCCTGGCAGTCGTCGTCTGCATAGGGCTGGCCGCGCGGGGCTGGAAGTTCCACGTGCGGAGGATAGCCGGCCTCAAGGCGATCGAGGAGGCGATCGGGCGCGCCACCGAGATGGGCAGACCGGTGCTCTACGTTCCCGGCATCGACGACATGAACAACATACAGACGATAGCGAGCATGGTCATACTGGGTGACGTCGCCCGCATCGCCGCGACCTACGAGACGCCCGTGATAGTGCCCGTCTGCAGGCCCTTCGTGGTGCCCGTCGCCGAGGAGACCGTGCGGCAGGGTTATCTGGACGGTGGCCGACCGGAGCTCTTCAAGCCCGACACGGTGAGGTATCTCTCGGACGTGCAGTTCGCGTTCACGGCGGGCGTGTCCGGCATAATGCTGAGGGAGAGGACGGCCGCCAACCTCTACATGGGATCCTTCTTCGCCGAATCGCTCGTCCTCGCCGAGACCGGTTTCTCCACGGGAGCCATCCAGGTGGCGGGAACGGCCAACATACATCAGCTCCCCTTCTTCGTGGCGGCATGCGACTACGCCTTGATCGGAGAGCAGCTCTACGCGGCGAGCGCCTACCTTTCCAACGAGCCCATGCTGGTCGGCACGCTCAAGGCGAGCGACATCGCCAAGCTGTTCATCATCGCGGTGGTCCTCGTCGGCGTGGTAACCATGACCGCGGGCTGGGAGGGTTTCGCCGACTGGTTCACTCCGAGGTAGCGGAATGAAGACGGAAGTGCCGGTGGTCATAGCCTTCGTAGCGGGCATGCTCATGATAGTGTCGCTCTTCAGCCCGCACCCTGTCTTCGCCGGGCCGGCCGCGGTCATGAGGAACTGGGCGATAGTGATCACGGCCTTCGCCTACGTTCTCGGCGTGGCCAACATCGCGCGCATCAGCGCGGGCACGGTGAGAACGCGGGGCCGCGACTGGCGCTACAAGGTCGTGCTGCTCGCCTCGCTGGGAGGGATGCTGGGAATCGGGCTGGCCGGGGGCATACAGGGCGGCGGCCTTTTCGACTGGAGCTACATGAACGTCATGGTGCCCATGCAGTCGACCATGTTCTCGTTGCTCGCCTTCTTCATCGCCTCCGCGGCCTACAGGGCCTTCAGGGCGAGGAGCGTTGAAGCCACGTTGCTCCTGGTGACGGCCGTCATCGTGATGCTGGGGCGCGTGCCGGTGGGGGAGCGCCTCTGGAGCGGCCTTCCCGCTTTCACGGAGTGGATCATGGAGGTTCCCAACATGGCGGCCAAGCGCGGCATCATGATCGGGGCGGCCCTGGGGGCCATCTCGACGGGTCTCAAGATGATACTCGGACTGGAGCGGTCGTATCTCGGGAGCGACAAGTGAGCGCGGCCGGCGAAAGAGAGGGAATGGTCCGCAGGCTGTCGCATCTCGACCGCCGGATCATCTACCTCATAGTGCTGATATGCGCCGCCGTGCCGCTGGTCATCGGCGCCCGGGTCGAGCTCTCCGTGGGCCCGCCGGTCAGGAGCCTCTATGACGCGGTGGACTCGCTTCCCCCGGGCTCGTACGTCTATCTGGCAGCGGATTACGACCCCGGCTCGCTTCCCGAGCTCTATCCCATGAACGTCGCCTTCGTGGAGCACCTGTTCTCGAAGGACGTCAAGATAATCGCAGCGTCCCTGTGGGCGCCCGGGCCGCCTCTCTCGCAGAGGGTCTTCGACGACATCGCGCCGCGCTACGGCAAGACCTACGGCGAGGACTACGTCAACCTCGGCTTCAAAGAGGGACGGGAGGCCGTGATGGTGTCGGTCGCGGAGAACCTGAAGGGGACTTTCCCGGAGGACTACTTCGGAACGCCCTGCGGGGAGATCCCCATGCTCGACGGCATCAACAGCCTCAGGGACGTCAGCATGATAGTCAATGTCTCGGCCGGATATCCGGGCATCAAGGAGTGGGTGCAGCAGATCGCCACGCGGTTCGACATCCCCGTCGGCGGCGGCGTGACGGCGGTCAGCGGGCCGGAGATGTATCCGTACATACAGTCCGGGCAGCTCGTCGGCCTGCTCGCCGGCATGAAGGGGGCCGGCGAGTACGAGCAGCTGCTGGAGAAGCCGGGGCTCGGCCTGGCTGGGATGGCGTCGCAGTCGAGCGTACACGTGGCCGTCATAGTCTTCATAGGCCTGGCCAATCTCTTCTATTTTCTCGACAGAAGGAAGGGGAGATGAGACCTCTGACCATCGCGGCGGGTGCGGCCTCGGGCGGCCTGGACGGGCACGTTCTCGGGACCTGGGTCGCCGCGGCGCTTACGCTCGCGATCTTCTCATTCCTCTATAAGGACAATCCCGTCTACAAGCTTGCCGAGCATATCTTCATCGGCGTCTCGGCGGGTTACGTCGTCTGCCTGGAGTACTGGAACGTTTTCGTTCCGAACCTTTGGAACCCGCTCGTCTCGGGGGGCGAGTTCATTCTGGTCGTTCCTTTCGCGCTCGGGCTGCTCCTCTTCACGCGCTTCTCGCCCCGGGCGGCCTGGCTGAGCAGGTGGGCGATCGCCGCCATGGTGGGCTCTTACGCGGGGTTCGCCGTCATCGGGGCGCTCCAGGGTGATCTCATCGCACAGGTGCGCGCGGCCATGATCCCCGTCTATTCGGCCGATGCGGCCGCGTCGCTCGGCGCCGCCGCCGGCGGGAACGATTACGTGTTCGCCTTGCTCGCCGTCTTGCAGAACCCTCTGACCATAATCGGACTCGTTACGACCCTCTTCTACTTCTTCTTCTCGAGGGAGCACCGGGGCGGCCTGGGGATGGCCTCCAGGGTCGGCATCTGGTTCCTCATGATTTCTTTCGGCGCCTCTTTCGGTTACACGGTCATGAGCAGGGTCTCGCTCCTGATCGGCAGGCTACATTTCCTCCTCAGCGACTGGCTGGGAGTGATCCGGTGAAGACGCGGAGCACGATCAAGGTCATCGGCTTCACCTCGAGGGAAGGGATCTTCAACATGGCCCTCGACTATCACCTCTTCCACCTTTGCGAGTCGGGGTCGGACGACGCCTTCCTGCGTCTTTACACGTGGACGCCGCCCGCGCTTTCGCTCGGCCGCAACGAGCCCCGGCGGATCGTCGACACCGACGCCGCCCGCAGGGACGGAATAGACGTCGTGCGGCGCCCGACCGGGGGGAGGGTGGTGCTCCACAAGAACGATCTCACGTACACGCTCGTGCTGCCCTTTTCAGCCGTGGTCGGCCGCCCGGCCGGGAGCCCGGTTTTCGCCGACGTCTACAGGCGCATATCC
>JALGWA010000289.1 GCA_025774425.1 bacterium | reverse complement strand
GATGATCGCAGTTTATCCAGAGATTGCTGCCGCAACAGGGGGAGGAATCACGGCTCAGTTCCATTTCCCTGAGCTCCACTCCCTTGAGCCTCGAGATGAGCGTTCTCGGCTCGTCGTAGATTTCGGAGAAGCGTCCCATGCGGCAGGGATCATGTATCGTCACCGTCTCCTTCGCCTCGGCGTCTTCCCCGGGCATGCTTCGTTCCGCGCCGGGTGCGGCCGCGGGCTCCCGGGATGGCAGCTCTCCCGCGAGGAAGGCGACGGTGCTTACGATCTCGAGATCGCGTCCGCCCGGGAACTCGCCGTACCGGGTCGAGAGCGTGTGGAAGCCTTCGGGGCAGGATACGAATACCCGCCGGGCGCCTACTCTCTCCAGGGCCCGGACGTTCAGGCGGGCGAGGTTCGAGAAGAGGTCATGGTCGCCGGACCACAAGGCGTCGTGGCCGCAGCAGACTTCGTCGGCCAGTACCGCGCAAGTTATCCCCGCTTCCTTGAGGAGCTCGAGCGCGGCCCTGTGGGTGCCGAGCATGTCGAGGTTGAAATCCTCGAAGATGACGTCGAAGTAAGGGGCGCAACCGACGAAGTAAACGTCCTCCGCGGTCTTGCCGTCGTCTGCGGGTCCGAGCACCTCCACCCAGTCCGGAATCCATCGGGTGCGGTCCTGGCCCCCGGGGAACCTGCTCATGATGCGCGTCATCTCACGCATGACGCCCCCGTGCGTATGCTGGGGGAGGAGGTGCTTCTCGAGCGCGGTCTTCCTGAGGTCTCTTATGAACGCCGGGTAATCGACATCCGAGGGGCAGCGCACCTTGCAGGTCCCGCATGTCAGGCAGCGCCATATGTCATGGGGCTCGGGGCCGCGGCCGTCGAGGAGGGCGTGCTGCACCACGGACCGCGGGGAGTAGACCTCGCCGGATATCCCGATGGGACAGCTTCCCGTGCACTTCGAGCAGTCGATGCACATGTGCACCCGCGTGTCGAGGACTATGTCCCTAAGGTCTCTCTCCGATCGGGCTTCTTCCAAGCTTCTTCACCTTTTCCACGAAACCGCGCACCGAGTCGGCGAACTTGGCGCCCTCCGCCGCGGACACCCATTCGAGGTGCAGCCTCTCCGGCTCCAACCCTAGCAACTCGATCAGCCTTCTCGTCTTCGCAATCTGCTCCTCGGCCCGCCTGTTACCGAAGCCGTAATGGCAGTCGCCTATGTGGCAGCCCGACACGTACACGCCGTCCGCGCCCGAGGCGAAGGCCTTGAGTATCATGCCCGGGCTGACGCGTCCCGAGCACATCACCCTTATCGTCCTCGTGTTGGGCGGGTACTGCATGCGCGATACGCCCGCGAGGTCGGCGCCGGCATAGGAGCACCAGTTGCAGGCGAAAGCGACGATTTTCGGCTCGAACTCGGCCATCGGGCCTACCCTCACCTTCAGGCTTCCGACTCGAGGAGGAAAGCCTCGATCATGTCCTCTATCTGGGCATCCGTGTAATGCTTGGCCGTGATCGCCCCCGTCGGGCAGTGGGCCGCGCATGTTCCGCAGCCCTTGCACAGCGCTTCGTTTATCTCGGCATAGGCGATGTCTTCTTCTTCGACCAGGGCGGGCGCATGGTATTCGCAGATGGCGACGCATGTTCCGCAAGCCCGGCAGAGGTCCCGGCTGACCACCGCCGTCGCGGGCTCCAGGGCCACGTAGCCCTTGTTGAGCAGAGTACCGACCTTGGCCGCGACCCCCGATGCCTGCGCGAGGCTGTCGGGTATGTCCTTGGGATAGGAGGCGCACCCGCATAGGAAGATGCCCTCGGTGTTGGTCTCGAGCGGCCCGAGCTTGACGTGCCGCTCGAGGAAGAATCCGTCCTGTCCGAGAGGGATCCTCAGTTTCTCCGCGAGCTCGCCCGTCCCCTCCGCGGAAGTGAGTGGAACGGCGAGCACGGCGAAGTCGAAAGGCACCTCGACCTCGGCCCCGATCCCTTCGTCGAAGACGGTGAGGACGCCGCCCGAAGCCCCCGCCGGGTCTCCGTCCCTGACGGTTATCACGCCGTCCTGCCTGCGCCTGAGGAACCTTCCACCGGCGAGCCTGACCTGCTTGTAGAGATCTTCGCCCCGGCGGGTGAAGGACCTCACGTCCCGGTGGATGAAGGTCACATCCGCACCTTTCTTAAGCGACTCCTGCGCCTGCTTGAGCGCCACCTGGCAGCAGTAGCGCGAACAGCCGGTATACCCCTCCGTCTCGCGGGAGCCGACGCACTGTATGAAGGCTATGCGACGGGCCGCGTCGAACGAGTCCGTCTCCTCGAGCCGCTTCTCGAACTCTGTCGATGTCATGATGCCGCTGCGGCGGCCGTAGTCGTACCGGCCCGCCGGCTCGAGGTCGCGGCCGCCGGTCGCAAGCACTATGGCGCCGACCTTGAGGTTCCGGTCGTTGACCTCGACCTCGAAGTTGCCGACGAATCCCTCGATCTTCCCGATTGCCGCATTCGTCATGACGTCGACGGGGAAAGCCTCGAGGAGGGCGATCTTCGCCTCGAGGAGTTCGGCCGCCTTTGCGCCGCCGGGGAAGAGCGTGTCGAGATCTCTCAGTCTTCCCCCGAGGTGCGACTCCCGCTCCGCGAGATGGACCGCAAGGCCCATCCGGGCCAGGTCGATCGCGCACTGCATTCCGGATACGCCGCCACCGACGACGAGCACGCTCTTCTCCGCGTCGACGACCCTGCTCTCCAGGGGGACGAGATTCCTCGCGCGCGAGACGGCCATCCTCACGAGGTCCTTGGACTTGCGCGTCGCCTCTTCCGGCTCTTCCGAATGCACCCACGAGCACTGGTCCCTTATGTTGGCCATCTCGAACAGATATGGATTGAGACCGGCGCTCCGGCAGGTCTGCCGGAATATGGGCTCATGCGTTCTCGGCGTGCATGCGGCCACGACCACCCGGTTCAGGTTGCGCTTCACTATGAGGTCTGCGATCCTGCTCTGGGTGTCGTCCGAGCACGTGTACAGGTTGTCGGTGGCGAAGACGACATCGGGCAGGGTCCGCGCGTACTCGGCCACGGCCTTGCTGTCGACGACTCCCGCTATGTTGCGCCCGCAGTGGCATACGAAAACACCTATGCGCGGCTCTTCTTCCGCGTCGCCCTCGGGCAGAGGGGTCACGGCCGGGTAGAATCTTGCTTCGCCGACATACGGCAACGCCCTTGCGCTCGCGGCGGAGGCCTGGGCTACCGAGTCGGGGATGTCACGCGGGCCCGCTGCGCACCCGCAGATGAAGA
>JALGWA010000288.1 GCA_025774425.1 bacterium | reverse complement strand
TGACCGCGATCCTGTAAAGCCAGCTGAAAAACCTGTATTCGGGCTTGAACCGCTTCAGGTTCTCGTAGGCCTTTACGAATGCAGCCTGGGCTATGTCCTGAGCCTCGTCGTAGTCGGCGGTCATCCTGTATCCTACGTTGAAGATCACCTTCTCGTATCTTCGAACCAGCGTGCCGAAAGCCTCTGTTCTGCCTGCCAGCGTCTGGCTCACCAGTTCGTTGTCGTCTCTTTCCATCGCAATTACAGCCGAGGCGTCGAAAAATCGGTCACCTTTTCGTCCAGCCCGGCCGCCCTCAGTCTATCTGAAAGACCTTGTCCAGCCCGGCATAGGCGAAGAGCTCCCTTATGTGGCTGTTCAGGCCCTTGAGCCTGAGATTGTGCCCTTTTTCGCGGAGCCTCTTCTCGGTGGAGAGCAGCACGCTCAGCCCACCGCTCGAAATGTAGGAGAGATTCTCGAAGTTCACGATGCAGGTCGAATCGATCTTGGCGAATTCCGCCGCGGCCTTGTCTACCTGGGACGCGTCGAACCTGCCCTCGAGAACGATCTCTCCCTCGCTGCCTGTCTTGATCTCAAGCATCCTCTGTCCTCAGTATCTTGGTAAGCACGATTGTGCTCTTCGTGCCGTCGTATTCGTGAGTCATATCGTCCGTGAGCGATCTCGCCAGGTGGATTCCGAGGCCGCCCGGCTGCCTCTTCTCGATGGGTGTTGCGGGATCGAAGGGTCCGACGGAGGTGGGGTCGAACGGCTCCGCGTCACAGTCGGTGATTCTGGCTGTCACGGCCCTGCCGTCCGTGCTGAGATCGACGGTAATGTCGCCGCCACTCTCCGGATTGTGCCTCACCATATTGACGAAAAGCTCCTCAATCGCCACATTGAGCGCGAAAGCGGCGCCCTCGGCCAGGCCGTGCTCGCGCGCGAAGTCGGAAATGAACGCAAAGAGGTCGCGCACTTGCACCACGTCTCGCTTAAATGCTCTCTCCATGCAGAATGAGGTGGTTGCTTGCCCCAACAGCTTACAGCACATCGATTATGATGAGACGACGCGCGGGCGTCAACAACAAAACCGTTCCCGGCACCCTGCGCTTGAATACGGCACCTGATTTCGGAAGGGGATCGGTGCCGGCGGGCAGTCCTCCATACTGTCAGCAAGACCGCGCAAATCCCGGTCCTATCTCAGTACGACCACTCGGCACCCGTGCTGCCCCATCGGGGTCGAGCAGTGTACGAAGTACACGCCCGGAGCAACTCTGCAGCCCGCGGCATTCTTGCCGTCCCAGCAGATATCGTGCACTCCTGAAGCATGGGGCCCGGTGGCTAGGCTCCTGACCACTCGGCCCTCCACATCATATACATCGATGGCGACATGTGAGTCTCTTCCCAGTGAAAGCTGCAGCCGGACCTCGTCGTTGAAAGGTTGTGGCCGCGGAGCGGACAGGCTTACCAGAGCCAACGGAGTGTCCGGCAGGACCGGCACGCCCGATTCGCCGGAAGTCCCCCGGAAGTAGATGTCGGGATTGCCGTGCCGGTAGTCGGTCCATAGCCGCCTCCTTTCGCCCCACACGAGGCTAGCAGAGTGCAGCCTAATTCAACACCATTCCGTGTCCACTTTCCTCTGACGACAAACAATCTGAGAGTCAGAGGTTTTCCCAGAAGGCTGATATCGCGATTGCCATCGCCCGTGTAGGTGCAGTCAGCGAGGAGCACGGTATCGGCAGCCGCAGCTGAGTCAATTGCAGCCTGAATGTTGGGTGCATCACCCGTTCCCGCGGGCTCGACATACCAAGTCCTTGCCGAGGGAGCAGCAGGCATAGCGAGCAGAAGCAGCAGCGTTACCAGACACGATCTCTCCAACATCTCGCACGTCCTTGATCCCTGTTATGGCACAGGCCCGTACGGAGATGAAGCGGAAAGCCAAGCGCGGTTGGACTGGCAGGCGTGGCAGGACTTGAACCCGCAACCCCCGGTTTTGGAGACCGGTGCTCTAGCCAGTTGAGCTACACGCCTACCCGAATTGCCTCGTCTATGATTCTCGGCCTATTGCGTAGGGACATTAACAAACGCCGCGGGCCCAGGCAAGGTCAATCGGGACCGCGCCTGAACCCCGCTGATGGGTGGCGTCCTGGGCGCCGCCCGCTCCGAGACCCGATCCTCCGGCACAGGGCCGGCCTTGCACCGCGGCTCCGAGCCGCAGAGGAGACCTCGGGCAAACGGCGGCCGATGACATGGCACACGCGCACCGACTGTGCATTTCGAGCTCTGAAGTTCCGGCGACCGCCGGGTGCCGACGGCTCGGAACAAAAAGGCGGGTCCACCCCGCCCAAGGGAGGTCTCTATCCTATTGACAGGTGCCTCTTAATGGGTGACACGTGCCTCTTAATGGGCGACCCCTAGAGGAGGCGGCCGGTGTGGGAGCGCTTGCAGCGGGCGACTTCCTCCGGTGTCCCCTGCGCGACGATGCGGCCTCCCCCGTCACCTCCCTCCGGCCCGAGGTCGATGATGTAGTCGGCGCACCTGATGACCTCCAGATTGTGCTCTATCACGACGACCGTGTTGCCGTTGCGGACGAGCTTCCGGATGATGCCGACGAGGTTGGCGATGTCGTCCAGATGGAGTCCCGTGGTCGGCTCGTCCATGAGATACAGAATGCGGCTGCCGTCGGCGCGGCCGATCTCGCGCGCGATCTTGAGGCGCTGAGACTCGCCCCCCGAGAGGGTGTTGGCCGGCTGGCCGAGCGTGATGTAGCCCAGGCCGACCTCCTTGAGAAGGCGCAGCGGGGGTAAGGCGCTCGACTCGTGCCTGAAGAAGTGGATCGCCTCGTCGACCGTCATGGCGAGGACTTCGCTTATGTTCTTGCCGTTGTAGTAGATCTCGAGGATCTCCTTCCTGTAACGCCGGCCGAAACACTCTTCGCACGGGACGTAGATGTCCGCGAGGAAATGCATCTCGATCTTGTTCGAACCCTCTCCCTTGCAGGCCTCGCACCTCCCCCCCGGCACGTTGAACGAAAAATGGGAGCGCGTGTAGCCGCGGCGCCTGGCCGCCCTCGTCTGCGCGAAGGCCGAGCGGATCGCATCGAAACCCTTGACGTAGGTGATCGGGTTCGACCTGGGCGTCTTGCCGATCGGCGACTGGTCGACGAGCACGACGTCCCTTATCTTTTCCACGCCTTCAAGCTTCTCATGCGCGCCTATGTGCTCCACGGGGGCGCTCCTCGACCTCAACGCGTTGTAGAGAATGTCCTCGACGAGGGAGCTCTTCC
>JALGWA010000287.1 GCA_025774425.1 bacterium | reverse complement strand
CCGGAGTTACCTGTCGTCTTTCGAGGACGGCCGGTTCTCAGCCTATGTGGCGAGCAGATTGGAGGAGGGCAAGTAGGAACGTGAAGGTCGAACTCCTCGCGATCACCCCTGACTGTGAGAAAGTCATAGAGCGGGCCGGGCGCACGTGTTACATGTCGCTGGAAGGCGCAAACAGCGAGTCCGCGTCGAGATTCGTCCGAATGCTGGTCACACGGGGACATCACTCCGTCCTCGAACATGCTACGGCGGTTTTCGCCGTCAGCGGCCTCTCGCGCGCCTGCACGCATCAGCTCGTCAGACACAGGCTGTGCTCTTTCTCGCAGAAGTCGCAGCGCTACGTCTCGGAGAGCGAGGCGGACTTCGTGATGCCGGAGTCGATATCCAGCGACGGAGACGCCAGGGAGGTGTTCACGGCATCGACTTCGGCCTCACTGGCATCTTACCGCAAGCTCGTCGAACTCGGCATACCGAGGGAAGACGCCAGGTTCGTCCTTCCCGGCGCCGTGGAAACCGACATCGTCCTCAGCGCGAACCTCCGGGAGCTCCGGCACGTGATCGAGTTGCGCGGCTCGCGGCACGCGCAGTGGGAGATCCGGCGACTGGCCGTCGCCCTGCTCCGCATCCTGAAGAGGGAAGCACCCAACGTCTTCTTCGATCTCGACGTCGACGCGGACGGTTGCATCGTCAGGCAAGCGCCCTAGGCCGCCCGGACTTCATGCGCCGAGCCCGGCCGCAGACCGACCTCATCGAGGCGGCGGGGCCCTAGATTCCGCCGAGGGGCATTCGCACGCCGACGAGCACTTCGACGGTCTGGGTGTCGTAATAGAGCTGACTTCGAATCACACTGCCCGCGATCGTCGAAGTCGCTTCGGCTCCGCGTGTATAGGTATAGTAGTACTTGACCTCGGCGATGACGGCCAAGGCCTTCCCGACGCGGAAGTCGGCGCCGAGGCCGCCCGACAGGAAGAACTGGTTGCCGTAGCCGAACTGGGCTTCCACGGGCCGCTCCGTCCCTGTGGGCTCGTCCATGACACCGTCGTAGGAGCAGGTCACCCTCGTCCAGCCGACATCCAACTTGAGGTAGGTCGTACCCCACTTGTAGTCCCTGGCGACGAACCTGACGGGGAGGCCAATGGACGTGCACGCCCAGGCGCCGTCCAGGGCCGTTATCTCACCCCGCGTCCCGGACGTATCGGGCACGCCGTTGACGAAGTCCTTGACCCCGGACGCGTCGGCGCCGTGCCTGACGTATCCGAACCTGAAGCCGACCCATGTCACCTTGCCTACCCTCGTCTCCAGCTCGAGATTGAACCCGAACCCGGTCTCCGCCCCACCACCCCTCGCCGACCAGCCGTAGGGCGCCTGGTGTATGATGCCGTCCTTTTCCGCGAAGGCGGCGATGGGGAAGGCGCCTACGATGCCCGCGTTGAAGTTGACTTCGGCCGCCTGAGCGGGCGGCGCCGCGCAGGCGAGCGCGATCACCAGGAGGACCGGCCCAACCGGCTTTCTCATGATCCAGCCTCCATCGGGAGCGGCGAACGCTCCCGGCTTGAACGACGTGCAAGAGCCGATCAAGTCTAGCACCGCGCGGCAAGCCGGTCAATACATGTTCGGGCGGCAAGTTTTGTGTTGGCACGCGGACGGCGGCTCTGTTAGAATGAGAGCGGCAAACAGGCAATGGACCACAATACGAGGTGCATGGAAATGAAAAGGTTGTTGATCGTGACGCTGGCCGCTCTCCTGCTCGGCGCAGCCGCATGCCACGCATACCAGGCAAAGCAGTACCAGATGACCGAGCCCTTCTCGATGCAGAGCGTGGAGGAATGCTACCTCCAGTATTACTATTACATCCCCTGCCCGACGACGTCATGGTTCTGGGGATTCTACGAGTGGGAGCAGGGCGACATCATCGGCCAGTTCTTCGTCGTCGGAGATACAACCACCGGGGTCTATGACCGATGCGACCCTCTGGAGTGTTTCACCCTCGACCGTTTCCGGGTGCTCGACTTCGCCGGATACGGGACATCATACCCGGGCCAGTTCACCGTCGAGTTCGACGTGTGGTGCGCGGACGAGGACGGTTGTCCGGTCGGTCCGTCGCTATGGAACAGCGGACCGGTCGAGACCGAGCACAACTGGGGCTTGATCGAGATAGAACCCGACATCTATCTGACATCATGCTCCACGGACCCCGGGCCCCCGCCCGCGTATCCGAGGATACTGATAACCGCAAGGCACGTGGGAACCAACCCCACCTACCCGCGCTGGGGCACCGACAACATCAGCGCTCCCATCGCCGACGCATGCGAGATGCACGACATAGGTTGCATGGACGCCCTCTACCCGAGGCCGGCTTCGAGCCACTACGCCACCATACACTCGGGGTACTACGGCATCGACTTCGCGTATTGTCCCCCGCAGTGGTTCCTCGACGGCGACGACACGACGGCGGACGGCTCCGTGTACGGTTACGTCGAGTTCGCCTGGCGGCTGTATCTCAAGTGTGAGGGCTCCCCGGTCGAGCCGACATCCTGGGGCATCATAAAGAGCATGTACCGCTGAGGCAGCGGGCGGCGACCGGCCGTTTTGTGTTGAGCCGGTGCGGATATGTGTTGTGTTGCGGCTATGGAAAACCTCTATGACAACCCGGACTATTACGACCTCGCCTTCTCCTGGCGGAACATAGCGAAGGAAGTCGACGTCTTCGAGGAGTGCTTCAGGCGCTACTCCGAGATACCGGTAAAGCGCGTCCTCGAGCTCGCCTCGGGGACGAGCCCGCATCTCGAGGAGCTCTCCAGGCGGGGCTACACCTACACCGGGCTCGACCTCAGCAGGGCCATGGTGTCGTGGTCCCGGGCCAAGGCCAGGAAGCTCGGCATAGACGCCCGCTTCATCGAGGCCGACATGGTCGATTTCCGCCTGCCCCAACCCGTGGACTTCGTATTCACGATGTGCGGCTCGCTGTATGCCAAGTCGACCGACGAGTTCCTAGAGCATCTCGAATCGGTGGCGAAGGCGTTGAGGCGGGGCGGCCTCTATTTCCTCGATTGGTGCATCAACTTCGAGTGGAATCAGCCCAAAGGCGAGCAGAGATGGAAGATGGAACGCGACGGCGTCGAGATCGCCGTGCGGTTCCTCGAAGAGGTGACCGACCCGGCCTCCCTCCTCCTGGACAAATCCGGCAAGTTCGACTTCGTCGGCTGGTGGAACGACTGGGACCTCGCCCGTCCCATGGAGAACGAGACAAGCGCGAACCGCCCCATCACCCTCGTCCGCCGCAGGTAGGCGGAGACTGCTCCCGCAGCCCGAAACCGGGGCAACCATGCTTGGCCGGCCGCGTCGAATATAGTATATTGGGGGTTGGGAAGTGCATGCTGTCAAACGCCGCCCCTCGGCGGCCGAAACCGGGGGAGGGATTACGCTCCACTCGAGACTGACGACTGCGCTCGTCCTCGCCGCAGCGACGTTCACTATCGCCGCAGCGGCCGAGGAGGCCGGGGCCGGCTGGGCGGCCGCCCACGTGATCACGGCCTCGGACACGCTGCTCTCGGGCACGTACATCGGCGGCGGCCCCTCGGACTTCATGCTGGAGAATGACCGGCTCGTCGTGGTGATATCGCGAAGCGGCTGGGAGTCGCCCTATTCCCTGGGCGGCGGCAACATCGTAGACGCCGGCAGGCGCGAAGACCGAATAGACGGCCTCATGGAGTTCTACACCTACTTCGACGACCACTGGCCGCGCCAGGCCGTCTACTCCGCCGTCGAGGTCGCCGCCGACGGCTCGGGCGGCGGGCCCGCCGTCATAAGGGCGACGGGGGCCGACTCGGAAAACCCCGACCTCGCCGTCGTGACGGAGTACTCGCTCGCCCCGGAAGCCGCCTACGTTACGGTCGTGACGACGCTCGTCAACAATGGAACGGGGACCGTGGAGTCATTCGAGCTGGGCGACGGCTTCGCGTGGGGCGATTGCGACAAGTACGCACCCGGCCGGGGCTTCGCCCTCTGGGGAGACGACGCCTCGGCGTGGGTCGCGGCCGCGGCCGCGCGGGTTTCATACGGGTACGCCGCGCCCGGCTTGTCGCAGATCCAGGGCAGACACAATGACTTCCGGTCCCTTCTCAACACGGGAGTCGCCACTCTCGCTCCCGGCGACTCGGCGGTCTACGAACGCTACCTCGCCGTCGGCACGGGCGACATCGCCTCGGCCGCGACGATACTGCACGAGGCCGCGGGTGTGCCCACGGGCCGCTTCTCATGCTCGGTGGCCGACATGGATACGCATGCGCCGCTCGACGGCGCCGCGATCGACGTCTGCTACCCTTCCGGCAAGCCCTACCTCCAGATGCTGGCGGACTCCGAAGGCCGGGCCTGGACCACGCTTCCACCCGGCACGTGGCATCTGGAGGCGGCAAAGGAGGGCTATCAGCCGGGCGGCACTTCCATATCAGTAACGCAAGGCACGGAAGGAAGTTACGACTTTGGCCTCAAGGAACTCGGGAACTCGGTTCCCGGGTTGGGCGATACCCTGACGGTCATTCAGCGACCGCTGCTCAACATCCCGGCCCTCGTGGCGCCCGGGGACACGCTTCTCATCGAATGCGACGCACCTGCCGGCGCGACGGGCTGGGCGGCGGCCATCCTCCGCGACGGGAAGCGGCGGCCGCTCCAGGTAGTATCGAGCACCTATGACCCCGGCACGCTCTGGTGGACCGTAGCGGCCGTGGTGCCGCCGGACGCGTTCTGGGGCCTCTATGACCTCGAAGTGACCGCATCCGGCATGTGGGACGTCACACGCCATGCGGTCCGGGTCGTCGAGGAGTTCAAGCGCGACTACTACTTCGTCCACATAACCGACACACACCTCCCCACGCATGCCTTCTCGTACCAGCCCGGGGCGGAGAAGGACTCGTCGGAGATGGTGGACCTGCGCGAGGTGATCGCGGACATCAACATCATTCACCCCGAGTTCGTACTCATAACCGGCGACCTCGTCAACGAAGGCGAGCTCGAGGACTACCTCAACCGGCGCTACTACAGCCGGGCGCAACGCATGCTCACCGAGTTCGAAGTGCCTACCTTCCTCGTCTCAGGCAACCACGACCTCGGGGGCTGGTCCTCCACCCCGCCCCCCGACGGCACGGCGCGCCGCGACTGGTGGAGATTCTTCGGGTGGAAGCGGCTCGACTCGCCGCCGCCGGGCGCTCCGTGGTACACGCAGAACTACAGCTTCGACTACGGGCCCGTGCACTATGTAGGGCTCGAAGCGTACATCAACTACGACGGGTGGCGCTACGGCATATACGGCGGCGACAGTTTCACGCCCGGCCAGATGGAGTGGCTCGCCGAGGATCTCGCCGCGGCCTCGGCGAGTTCGACGCAGGTCCTCTTCTACCACTACGACTTTTCGCGCCAGATAAACCTTTACGGGCTGGGCGTGGAGATGGCGCTGTGGGGTCACATCCACCAGGACGCGGGCGGCATCGCGCGGCCGCCTTACAACCTGGCGACCAATAACGTGTGCGACGGCGAGCGATCCTACCGGCTCGTCCGCGTATCCGAGGGCGTGCTCCGCCCTTCGCCGACAGTCTCCGCGGGCAGGTACGGACGCAACCTCGAGGTCGACTTCGAGCCGGCGAACGACGGCACCGCCGACTCGGTCACCGCGTACATCACCAACAATCTCCCCGAGCGTTTCGAATATGCCATGCTCAAGTTCTTGATGCCGCAGGACTGCGCCGGCGTATCGGTGAGGGGCGGGACGCTGCTCGCCGTCGAGAGCCTGGGGAACGCCGACAGGTACTATGTCGGCGTGGACATACTCCCGTCGTCCTCCGCCCAGGTCACGGTCAAGGCCGACTCGTGCGGGTCGAGCCCGGACACGTCCGGGGTCGAAGCGCTGGAGCTCGCCCGGGCGAGGCCCAACCCCTTCACCGCGGGGACTCAGATCGGCTTCACCCTGCCGGCCGCCGGCCCCGCGAGGCTCGCCATCTACGACATCCATGGGCGCCTGGTCCGGGTGCTCGCCGACGGCGACTTCGGGCCGGGCCTGCATGACAGAACCTGGGACGGCAACGACGCCGATTCCAGACCCGCCTCCCCGGGGATATACTTCGCGAGGCTCACTTTCGCGGGTCAGGACCGCGTCGAGAAGATGGTGCTCACGCGCTGAGGCCGCCCGGGCCGGTTGGACGCAATGACGAGA
>JALGWA010000286.1 GCA_025774425.1 bacterium | reverse complement strand
CTCGACACAGTAAGGCGCGTGGCCCGCGAGGTCGAGTCGGGCGCACTCAGACCCGGCAGCATCTCCGAGTCGACGCTGAGGCTGCGCCTCTACCGCGGAGACGTTCCCGACCCGGATCTCTTGATCAGGACCAGCGGCGAGATGCGCATCAGCAACTTTCTTCTCTGGCAGATCGCGTATTCGGAACTCTGGGTGACCGAGGTCCTGTGGCCGGATTTCAGGCGCCGCCATCTCTACGAGGCCATAGGGGAGTTCCAGCGGCGCGAGAGACGCTTCGGCGGAATCAAGGCCGCGAAAGGGCCGCGTTAGAACCATGGCATTTGCAAAGCTGGCGAAGAGGGCCGCGGCCGGCGTCGTGCTGATTCCGATCGTGCTTCTGGTCACCTACAGGGGCGGGCTGTCCTTCGCCTGCTTCGTCGCGCTGCTCGCGGCGCTCGGGGCCTGGGAGTTTCAGAGAATGGTCCGGGCCCGCGGCATCGACGTGCCTGGGCTGGTCGTGATGCCGGGAAGCGCCCTCGTCGTTCTCGCATTCTACGTCGGCGGAATCGGCTCCGCGGCGATCGTCCTTACCGCGGTCCTACTCGCCGTCATGGTGGAAAGGCTTGCGAGGGCCGGCGTCGGCGGTTTCGTCACCGACGTCTCGGTCGCGGTGACGGCGGTGTTCTATACGGGGTGGCTCCTGGGCTTCTTCGTCCTCCTGAGGCAGTTTCCCGGCGCCGCGGTCGCGCCGGGGCCTGCGGGGCCTCCGGATCTCGGCCGGTCGCTCGTGTTGCTGGTGCTCATTCTCGCCTGGAGCAGTGACAGCGGGGCCTACTTCGTCGGTTCAGCCGTCGGCCGGCGCAAGCTGATGGCGCGGGTCAGCCCTTCGAAGACGGTCGAGGGGGCGCTGGGCGCCGCCGCCGCAAGCGTCGCAGCCGCGTTGATCTCGAAGTGGACTTACGCCGGGTTTCTCGGGACGGGGCAGGCCGTCTCGGCGGGCGTGCTGGTTGCGGCGGCTTGCGTGGTCGGAGACCTTGTCGAGTCCATGCTCAAGCGAAGCACCGGCGTCAAGGACTCGTCCGGCTTGATTCCCGGCCACGGGGGGCTGCTCGACCGGTTCGACAGCCTGCTGTTCGCCGGTCCGGTCTTCTACGTGTTCGCCCGGGTCGCACTCAGCGGGGCTTTGAGATGAAACGCGTTTCCATACTGGGTTCGACGGGCTCGGTCGGGAGGAGTTGCCTGGAAGTCGTGCGCGCCCATCCCGGCGCGCTGCGCGTGGCGGGACTGTCGACGCATAGGAGCATCGAGGTCCTCGCCCGGCAGGTGAAGGAGTTCGAGCCGCGGGTGGTGGCCGTTGCCGACGAGGCCGTGGCGCCGGCGTTGAGGGAAATGATCGGCGGCGCGGGAGTCGAGGTCGCGACCGGCGGGCCGGGCCTTGAAGAGGTCGCTCGCCTCGACGAGGCCGACATCGTGCTCAACGCTCTCGTCGGGTCGGCCGGCATAATGCCGTCTCTTGCGGCGATACGCGCGGGCAAGCACCTTGCGATAGCCAACAAGGAATGCCTCGTCGCCGCCGGCGAGGTGATCACGCGTGAGGCCGCCGCGGCGGGGGTGAACCTGATTCCCGTCGACAGCGAACACAGCGCCGTCTTCCAGTGCCTCAAGGGCGAGAGGCGGAGCGATGTCGACAGGATCACGCTGACCGCGTCGGGCGGCCCGTTGAAGGCCATGACCGCCGGCGAGATGGCCGGCGTGACGGCCGAAGAAGCCCTGAAGCACCCGACCTGGAGCATGGGCAGGAAGGTGACCATAGACTCGGCCACGCTGCTCAACAAGGGTTTCGAGGTCATGGAAGCTCACTGGCTGTTCGGCATCCCGACTGACCGCATCGAGGTTCTCATCGAGAAGAAATCCGTCGTCCACTGTCTCGTCGAGTTCGTCGACGGTGTCGTCATGGCTCTCTTGTCGGTGCCGGACATGAAGCTGGCGATCCAGTACGCCCTGACGCACCCGGAGCGGCTGCCGGCGCCCCTGCCGAGGCTGGACCCGGCGGCCGTCGGGGGGATAGCCTTCGAGAAGCCCGACTACGACCGTTTCCCCTGCCTCGAGCTCGCGTACCATGCGGCGGGCCTCGGCGGGACGGCGCCGGCTGTCCTCAGCTCCGCCGACGAGGTCGCCGTCGAGTCTTTCCTTGCGGGCGAGATAAAGTTTGGTGATATTTACTCGATACTCAAAGAGGTGGTCGCGTCGCATCGGGTGATGGCTGCGGATGACATCGACCCGGTGATGCGGGCGACGGCCTGGGCGCGGGACCGCGCCGCGGGCCTCGTCGAGGAAATCCGCAGAGGCGGTTGACGGTCGATATGGTCTATGTCGTGGCTTTCGCCGTGGTCGTGAGCGTGATCGTCTTCGTTCACGAGCTCGGCCATTTCCTGGCGGCCAAGAGATTCGGCGTGAGGGTGCTGACCTTCTCGATCGGGATGGGACCGAGAGTGGCCGGTTGGAAGCGCGGGGACACCGACTACATCGTGAGTGCAATCCCGTTCGGCGGCTATGTGAGAATGGCCGGCGACAATCCCGAGGACGAGCTCGAGGGGCGGGACTGGGAGTTCCTCTCCAAACCGAAGCGGGTGAGGGCGCTGATCGTCGCGGCGGGGCCGGCGATGAACCTCGTGCTCGGCCTGGCGATTTTCACCGGGATGAATCTCACGCTGGGCGTGGCGGTCACGCCCACGCGCCAGATCGGCTATGTCGTCGAGGGGTCGCCGGCGTGGGAAGCCGGGCTGAGGCCCGGAGACGAAGTCGTCTCCGTGGACGGGGTCGCGGTCGGGACCTGGGATGATTTCCAGGCCGAGCTGCGGCGGCGCGTCGGTGGTGCGGCCGAAGTAGAAGTGCTGAGGGGCGGTTCCACGGTGCGCACGTTGATCGACCTTGCGGACGCCGAGGAGTATTACGGGGCGGGGGCCTTCGCATTCCGTTCGACCGAGCTCGGCGACGTCAAATGGGGCGGGCCGGCCTACGAGGCGGGCCTGCGCGAGGGAGACGTGATAACGGCCATAGACGGCAAACCCGTCGCCGGCTGGTTCGAGATGAGGGAGATCATCCTCGCGGCGCCGGGCCGCGAGATCGAGGTCGAGTACGAGCGCGGCGGCAGACCCGGCAGGACGGTCGTTGTGACCGGCGACCGCGTCGGGTCGGGGGTGATCGAGGTCTCCTATGCCGTGGAGCGCGAGAGGGTCGGGCCGGCCAGGTCGGTCGCGCTCGCCCTCGAAACGACCCGGGACGCAGCCGTCCAGAT
>JALGWA010000285.1 GCA_025774425.1 bacterium | reverse complement strand
GCCCATGAAGGCCGGGCCGCCGTCGGAGCAGAGCCGGAGCGCGCGGAAGCCGGCGAGCGGGACCCCCTCGATGAGGCCATGCGCCGGCATCACGAGACGCGGGTCATGTCGCAGGTCCACGGGCAGGCCGAACACGGAGGCGAGTCCGGGGAAGACCACGGGGAGGGCCGGCCGGCGCCCGCACAGGCGGCCTCTCAGCCCCCGGAGCACGAGGAGGCGACCCGCGGAGGGGAGCATGAGCCCGCGCGGCAGGTCCCGGCCGGGGACTCGCCCTGGAGGCCGGAGCCGGCCGGGGGCGGGCCGCTTCAGGAAGAGGAGCTCCGGATACAGCATACCGAGCAGCACGATGACCAAACGGAGAAGCGCGGAGACGTCAGCACCTAGTTGACGGAACATCGACCTGTATTTTTCTGCTGGAAGGGGAGGTTCGGAAGGGTGGCACATCACGGTAACAGGAGTTGGTCGGGGGCCGCGTACCCGTCGAGGGCCGCGCAGGCGGGCGGAGGGGCAGGACCGACAAGGAAGTCCAGGAAGTCGAAGCGATCGAAGAAGTCCAAGAGAGGGAGGAGGCCGCAGCCGCCCCAACCCAAGGCAGCCCCCGTGGAGCCCTATGTGACCGAGAAGGCGTTCAAGACCGACCCCGACAAGACCTGCGCCATACAGGTCAGGGTGTCGCCCAAGGCGGCCAAGGGGATGATCGTCGGCTGGATGGACGACGGCTACCTCAAGGTGCGCATCCTCGCGGCGCCGGAGGGGGGAAGAGCCAATATCGAGCTCTTGAGGCTTCTGGGCCTCGAGCTCAGGGTGCCGGTCCGCAACCTGAGCATAGTGAGGGGGTCGAGCTCCACGGACAAGCTCGTGAAAGTGGTCGGATTGGATGATGAAGAAGTGAGAAGGAGGCTTCCCAAATGACGGACCTCAAGAGACGGATCACCGAGGCGCGAAACTACGTCAGAGGGCGGACGAAGTTCAAACCGGACGTCGCCATCATCCTGGGCACGGGCCTCGGCAACCTCGCCGGGGCGGTCAAGCGTCCCGTGCGCATACCCTTCACCGATATTCCGCACTTCCCCGTCTCGACCGTGCTCGGCCATTCGGGCGAGCTCGTGCTCGGCACCCTCTCGGGCAAGAAGGTGGTCGCGATGAGCGGCAGGGTGCATTATTACGAGGGCTACAGCATGCAGGAGGTCTGCTTCCCCCTGCGCGTCATGAAATACCTGGGCGCGAAGACCCTCGTCGTCTCCAACGCCGTCGGCGGCATGAATCCCTACTACGAGCGCGGCGACATCGTCATCATCGAGGACCACATCAATCTCATGGGCGACAACCCCCTGATCGGCCCCAATGACGACAGCATCGGCACGCGCTTCCCGGACATGTCCGAACCGTACACGCGCCGCCTGATCGACCTCACCGAGAGCGTCGCCCTCGACCTCAAGATCAAGGTCCACAAGGGCGTGTTCGTAGGCGTCGCGGGCCCGAACCTCGAGACGAGAGCCGAGTACCGCTTCCTGCGGGGCATCGGCGCGGACACGGTCGGCATGTCGACGGTGCCCGAAGTCATCGTCGCCGTGCACATGGGCATGAAGGTGCTCGGGCTCTCCGTGGTCACCGACATGTGCCTGCCCGACGCGCTCGAGCCGGCCAGCCACATCAGGATCATGAAGGCCGCCGAGAGAGCCGAACCCAAACTCACCAAGCTCGTGAAAGAGGTCCTGAAGAGGCTATGAGCAGGCAGCAGTCCCTATTCGATAGGGTTCCTTCCCGAGTCGTCGCGCCCGAAGCAGAGGAGCGCATTCTCGAGTTCTGGGAGCGCGAGGACATCTTCAGGAAGAGCGTCGAGCGGCGTTCGGGCGGGAAGAGATTCGTATTCTACGAGGGCCCGCCGACGGCCAACGGCCGGCCGGGCGTCCACCATGTGCTCGCGCGCGTGGTCAAGGACCTCATCTGCCGCTACAAGACGATGAGGGGCTACCAGGTGATCCGCAAGGCCGGCTGGGACACGCACGGGCTGCCCGTCGAGATCGAGGTCGAGAAGGAGCTCGGGATCGGCTCCAAGGAGGAGATCGAAACCTACGGCGTCGAAGCATTCAACAGCAGGTGCAGGGACAGCGTCTTCACCTACCGCGACGAGTGGGAGAAGCTGACGCGGAGGATCGGTTTCTGGCTCGACCTCGAAAACCCTTACGTGACATGCACCAACGACTACATCGAGTCCATCTGGCACATTCTCAAGAAGATGTTCGACGCCGGCCTGATCTACAAGGGCCACAAGGTGCTCCCGTACTGCGCGCGTTGCGTCACGCTGCTGTCGAGCCACGAGGTCTCCCAGGGCTACGCCGACAGGGAGGATCCTTCCATCTACGTGCGCATGCCCTTGAAGAACGATCCCGGCACCAGCCTCCTCGTCTGGACGACGACGCCGTGGACCCTGATCTCCAACGTCGCCGTCGCCGTGGACCCCGACCTCGCCTACGTGAAGGTCGAGTGGCAGGGCGAGCGGCTGATCCTCGCCAAGGAGCGCGCCGCGGCCGTCCTCGGCGAAGGATACGACGTCATCGAGGAGCTCAAGGGCGCCGACCTCGAGGGGCTCGAATACGTGCCTCCCTTCGATTACGTCGAGCCGGAGAGCGGCAAGGCCTTCGTCGTCGCCACGGCCGACTTCGTCACGGCCGAGGACGGCACCGGGCTCGTCCACACGGCGCCGGCGTTCGGAGAGGACGACTACAATCTGGGCCGCGCCAAGGGGCTTGCCTTCGTCAATCCGGTCACGGACAAGGGCGCTTTCGACGACCGCGTGGAACCGTGGAAGGGCAAGTTCGTGATCGACGCCAACGAGTCCATCATCGAGGCCCTCGAGGCCAAGGGCATACTCCTCAAGGCGGAGACGGTCGTACACACGTATCCTTTCTGCTGGCGCTGCGACGCGCCGCTCATCTACTACGCCCATCCCTCCTGGTACGTCAAGACGACGGCGTTCAAGGACGAGATGATCGAGCTCAACAAGACGATCAACTGGCACCCCAAGGAGTTCGGCTACAACCGGTTCGGCCAGTGGCTCGAGAACAACGTCGACTGGGCGCTGAGCCGGGAGCGCTACTGGGGCACCCCGCTCAATATCTGGATCTGCGGGTCCTGCGGTGCGCAGACGAGCATCGGCAGCATCGCCGAGCTCAGGGAGAGGGCTGCGGCGATCGAGGGCGAGGTCGACCTTCACAAGCCGTGGATCGACCGGGTCGAGATCGCATGCGACGCCTGCGGCGGCGTCATGAAGCGGA
>JALGWA010000284.1 GCA_025774425.1 bacterium | reverse complement strand
CGGGGGGCTCGCCTTCCTCGAAGGCGTCTATGCCTCGCTGACCCACAGCGAGCTCGCGCCCATGCCCGCGCCGGACGTCTATTACGAGAACATCAGCATTTCCTACCAGCTCAAGTCGGTGGGCACGCTGGGACTCAATCTCACCTATCTCACGTACGGCAAGTGGTGGGAGACGACCGTGGGAGGGATCCCCGTCGCCGAGCATTCGAGCTACGAGTTCTCCCTCGGCGGCTATTATGCGACCAAGTTGGGCGAGCACATGGGCCTCGGCCTCGGTCTCAAGGTCGCACACGTCTATCTCGCGCCGCCGACGGAGTCGACCGGGTTCAAGGAGGGAGCGGGGTGGAGCTTCGCGGCCGACTTCGGTTTTCTCTGGAAGGTGCATCCCAAGTTTTCCCTCGGCGTCGCGCTCCAGAACCTCGGGCCGGACATGAGCTTCATCGAGAAGGAGGACTCGGCGCCGCTCCCGAGGACGCTTCGCTTGGGGATAGGCGTGTATCCCCTGGTCGGGGACAGCTATTCCTCGCTCATCACCTTCGACGTCTCCAAGGCGCTCATCGGGCTAGATGAGATTTACAGCGAGGGCAAGTTCAGCGAGGTCGCCAGGGACGCGACCCTGAACGCCGGCGTGGAAGTGATGGTCGCGGATTTCGTCGCGCCCCGGGCGGGGTACATCTATGACCCCGACGGCAAGATCCAGGGCGTGACTTTCGGTTTCGGGATATACATAAACTTGAAAGGCGCGCGCCTGGCCTTTGATTATGCAGGCGTGCCCAAGGCGGAAGACCTCGGGAGAGAGAACAAGTTCTCGCTCGGCGTCGAGCTTTGATAGGGCAGGGAGAAGGGAAGGGGAAGACAGGTTGATTGGAAGACGATTGGCGAAGAAGTCGGCGGGGGTGCTCCTGGCGCTGTCCGTCGTGCTCATCACCTCCGGCGCCGGCGCCGGGGTTCTGAAGGTCGAGCGGGCGGACGAGACGCCCGGGATCGACGTCGCCAGGATCAGGGAGATCAATCAAGAGCGCTACGAGAGGCTGAAGAACGCGCCCATACGCGACATGCCGTCCAGGCGCAACCTGCTGAGGAGCCGGAGGCACAAGCTGGGCGACGACTTCGAAGTGTTCGGCGCCGGGCCGGCGTGCGACACGCTCCGCCTGGCTCTGTTGCGCGTCGAGTTCGAGAGCGTCCCGGACCCCGGCAAGATAACGGGCGGGACGGGGCGCTTCATGCTTGAAGACCTGCGTGACAGCGTATTCATCGACCCGCCGCCGCATGACCGCAAGTACTTCACGAAGCACATGGAAGCCTTGGCCTACTACTATGACGGCATGTCCTACGGAGCCCTCCGCATAGAGTCATGCGTGTTCCCGTTGGAGAACGACGGCGCCTATGTGCTTCCCGACGTCGGCAAGTACAATCCCTCGGGGAGCGTGAACGGCTGGACCTGGGAGAACCTGGAGGTCTTCTTCAGGGACGCCATCGCGGCCGCGGACGAGGACCCGGACCTCGACTTCGCCGACTATGACGGCTTCGTCATAGCCCACGCGGGCTCGGACTGGCAGAACGACATAAGCCGGGACAGCCCCTACGACATCCCGTCATTCTTCATTTCCCTCGCCGGCAGCATAGCCGTGGACGACAGCACGTATTTCGTGGTCGATGGGGCCGTGGTTCCCGAGACCTCGTCCCAGGACGGTTATTACAACGGTATCAACGGCGTGCTTGCCCATGAGATCGGTCACCAGGTCGGGCTTCCGGACCTCTACGACACTTACGCCGGCGGCAGCGTCGTCGGTTACTGGGACCTCATGGACTTCGGATCCAACGTCGGCGTCGTCCTGGTGGAGGAGACGTCGGGTGACGCCTTCTACGTGACGGGAATCGTCGCCGGTCCCCTTTGCGTATGGAGCAGGAGCTACCTCGGTTGGCTGAGGCCCGACACCGTCTACGCGGGGGGACACTTCGACCTCACGGCGATCGACCTGCAGGGCGAGAGGCCGGGCAGGGAGGGACTGGTCATACCCTTCAGCTCGTACGAGCGCTTCATGATCGAGAACCGCCAGTGCGACCTCGACGGGGACGGCGTCGGCTAC
Organism: bacterium; assembly: GCA_025774425.1. GTDB lineage: Bacteria > Arandabacterota > Arandabacteria > Arandabacterales > JALGWA01 > JALGWA01. Next base: position 1,204 of record JALGWA010000284.1, on the reverse strand, counting down.
CTCCAGCGCGACCCGAGCGAGGACTCGACGGGTGTCATCATGGGGCCCGTGGACGCCGACGGCGTGAGGAACTACGAGTTCTCCTTCGCACTTCCCGGCTGCGGTCTTCTCATCTACCGCATCGACCAGGTCATGATCGACTACGGGGACCCCTGGGACATCCTGAACGCCTTTCCGCCGAGGAGGGGCGTGCGCATCATGGAGGCGGACGGCACCTGGGATCTCGGCGATTACAATTCCTTCTACTTCCTCGGGGGCCCCTACGATCCCTTCTTCAGCGGCAACGGCGGGAACGACCGCTTCGCCGACGACACCTACCCGCCCTCCGTCAGCAACACGGGTTGCCACACCCATGTCGAAGTCACCGGCATCAGCGAGTCCAGGCTGACCATGGGTTTCGAGATCAACCTGCCGTGGGCGAAGAGGCGCTTCCCCGTGGCGCTCAGCGATTCGCTGAGATACGGCGTGACCTCGGTTCTCGTCTTCGACCTCGACGGCGACGGCGCCGACGAGATCGGGGCGTTCTCCAAGAGGGCGGACTGGGTGGACACGCTGGGCGTGGTGTTCATGCCTGCGGACCTCTACCTGCTGGACTTCGACGGCTCTTCCGGGCCCGGCGTCATGCCCGGGTGGCCGAGGCGCCTTCACGGAACGGACACTTCCGAGATCCTCGCGGCCGACCTGGACGGCGACGGAACGTATGAGATCGTCGCCGGCGACAACACCGGCAGGCTCTATGCCTTCGACCTGGACGGGTCGGCCTACTTCGAGGACGCCGACAGCCTGGGCGCCTTCATGATTCTGGAGGGCGGGCTCAACGGCGCGCCCGTTGCTTACGACCTCGACCAAGAGGGTGGGGAGGAGATCCTCGTCGGCACGGGGGAAGGCCTCCTGGCCTTGAGCGGCGCGTCGCGCTCGGGGGCCGACGTCGTCGGCGCCTTGCTGCGGCCCGGCGGCATGAGCCAGCCGCTGGTGGCCGACATGCTGGGCGATGTCGAAGGCGAGGAGATCGTCGCCTACAGCCCCGGCAAGGTCGAGATAATCCGGCCTCTCTTCGAGGGGGTGTTGCGGTCATACGCCGTGGACAGCGATCTCGGGAGCGGGGATGTCTTCCTCGCGGCCGCCGACATCGACCGGGCCGATGACGGCTCACTTGAAGTAATACTTGTGGGAACCGATGGAACCGCATGGGTTTTGGATAGTT
>JALGWA010000283.1 GCA_025774425.1 bacterium | reverse complement strand
ACCCGTCATCGAGTATCTCGAGCACGCCCTGCGAAAAGATGAGTCCGTTCTTCTCGGTCTGGGCCTCGAGTATCTTGAAGATCAGCTCTTGTTTCCTCAGACCGGTGATGCCGTCGATCTTGAGGTCCTTGGCGACCCCGACGAGATCCGACATGGTCTTGGTCTTCATCTCGGCGATGTCCAAGTTGTCCACCTGCTTAGGCATAAAGCACCACCACCCCCAGATGTTAGAAGTTGCACCTATGTCCCACGAGTGAGTCTTCCGGCGGGTCTCTTCATCCGACGAATTCAGCTCCTCCCCCAGCCGAGCCGGCGCATGCCGATGACAGCGTTCATCATGCTGAGACTCTTAACAAGGGTCGGATGTCAATTAATGAGATACCAACTAGGAATGCGTGATTCTAACTGTGTAATAATGCTAAGTCAGTCCACCCGCATTGTCAAGGCCCAAGAGATTATTCTCCCCGCATCTCCTTCGCCTTCTGGAACTCAGCCACGGCCTCGTCCGTCTTCTTGGCCTTGGTGTAGGCCGTGCCGAGCAGCTCATGGTATTCGGCCTTGTCGCTCACGGCGATGAGCGCCCTGAGCGCCGAGATCGCTGCCTCCGGATTCCCGGCCTTGACCAGGGCGAAGCCCAGCCTGTACAACGAATCCTCGTACAGCGACGGATCGCTATCCTTGGACCCGTCGGCCGCCATCCGAAACGCCTCCGCGGCCTCGGCGTACTTCTCGCGGTTGAAGTAGGCCGCCCCGAGGCTGAACTGAAGATCGTTGTTCTCAGGTTCTAATTCGGCAGCTTTGGCGTAGCTCTCAAGCGCTTTGTCGTAGTCCTCGAGCTGGAACGACACATCGCCCAGCGAGAGAAGCGCATCCACGTCTTCCGGGTCGATATCGACGACCTTGGCGAAAGCCTCCTGCGCCTTGCGGTAATCTCCGGCGTTGCGATAACTTATGCCGAGGTTTCTCCATCCCTCCACGGAGCCCGGATCCACCTCGACGGCCCTCTTGAAGGCTTCCTCGGCCTTGGCCTGGGGGTCGGGGATTTCCCCGGTTGCGGTCGACTTGGAGTAGGCGACCCCGAGGTTGACCCAGCCGATGGGGTCTTCGTCGTACACCGCCGTAGCCATCTCGAACTGATGCACGGCTTCGACGAAGTTCGCGGTGTTGAGCGCCGTAATGCCGCGCTTGGCGTGGTCGACGAAGAAGGATCTCTGCATCTCCTTGACCTGCATCCTCTTCTCCTCGTCAGGGGCTTTCTCCCTGGCGGTCTTGAAGTTGACCCTGGCCTCGTCGAACTTGTCCTGCTTGGCGAGCGCCTGCGCGAGGTAGTAATAAGCCTCCCAGCTGTCAGGATCCTCCTCCACGGCCTGCCTGAAGGCCGCTTCGGCCTGGGCATAGTCTTTGTGCTGGTAGAAGTAGGTCTTGCCGCTCCTGAAGGCCGTCGACCCGCCGCAGCCCAGGGCGATGACGGTAGCCAGAATGACGAGGTACTTCACGATCCTCATGTCTCCCTCCTTACTCGGTCAACCGACTCCGTGAGACACTATGGTACAAAGGAATCGACATGTCAAGCAAATAGGATTCCGCACGCGGCCGGAAAAAGGCGGCCTCACATCATGTTCTCCGGGTCGACGTCTACGGCGAAACGAACCTGCCCGCCGCCCTGCGCGGCCTCGGTGTAGGCCCGGAGGCAGGAGGCGACGAAGGTGGAGACGTCGCCGGCCCGGCCTCCCTTCAGCACCAGATGCCAGCGCTCTACACGCTTGATCCTCGATATGGGCGCGCGCGCAGGGCCTATGACCTGGACTCCAGCCCCCGCATCCTCCGAGAGCTTCCTCGCGAGCCGGGCGAAACCCTCGGCCGCCTGCTGCGCCGTCTCCCTGGCCGGGGCTTCGGCGACTATCCTCACGATTTTCGCGAAAGGCGGGTAGGACAGTTCCTCCCTCGTCTCCATCTCCTCGGCGAAGAAGCCCTTGAAATCATGGCGGGCCGCGAAACGCAGGGCGTGATGCTCCGGATTGAAGGTCTGTATGATCACGCGCCCCGGGAACTCTCCCCTCCCCGCGCGCCCCGCCACCTGGGTGAGAATCTGGAACGTCCGTTCGCCCGAGCGGAAATCCGGGATGTTCATGCTGACGTCGGCGTTGACGACGACCACCAGTCCGACGCCCTTGAAGTCATGGCCCTTGGCGACCATCTGGGTGCCGACGAGCATGCTGACGAGCCCGCCGTCGAAGTCTGTGAGGAGGTCCTCGGCCGAGCCCTTGAGCCTGGTCGAGTCCCGGTCGAACCTGGCGACCTTCGCCTCGGGGAACCGCTCCGCCATGTAGTCCTCTATCTTCTGCGTGCCCGATCCGACGAAATCGACGTTCGCACCGCCGCATTCCGGGCAGGTGTCCTTCCCGCCCTCGGAATAGCCGCAGTAGTGGCACACGAGCCGCTTCTGCCGGAGGTGGTAGGTCAGGGTCACGTGGCAGTTCCGGCACCGGGGCACGAAGCCGCAGTCCCTGCACTGGACGAAATTGGCGAAACCCCTGCGGTTGAGGAAGAGAACCACCTGCTCGCCCCGCTCAAGCGCCTCCCCGATCGCCTGCTCGGCCTGGGGCGAAAGGGGAGACCCGCCCCCGACCTTCTTCATGTCGACGACCGTGACGTCCGGCAGAAGGCCGCCGGCGATTCTCTCCGGCATTTCGAAGAGCTCATACGCGCCGTCCAGGGCGCCGAAATAGGTCTCGAGCCTGGGGGTGGCGCTGCCGAGGACAACGACGGCGCCCTCGTTCCTGCCCCGCATCAGGGCGACTTCACGGGCGTTGTACCTCGGCGAGTCCTGCTGCTTGTAGGATGCGTCATGCTCTTCGTCGACGACGATGATGCCCAGATCTTCGAAAGGGACGAAGACCGCCGATCGAGCGCCCACCACGACATCGATGTCGCCCGAGAGCGCGTCGAGCCACGTCCGGTACCGCTCCCCCGCCGTCATGCGGCTGTGCAGGAGAGCGCTGCGCTCGCCGAAGAACCTCCGCACGCGCGCCATCACCTGCGGGGTCAGTCCTATCTCGGGAACGAGGTAGACGGCCTTCCTCCCCGACGCAACGACCTCCGCCATCGCCCTCAGGTACACCTCCGTCTTCCCGCTTCCCGTGACGCCGTGAAGCAGGAAGGCCTTGAATCTCCTCTCGCGGGCGGCCGCGGTTATCGCTTCGAACGGGGCCCGCTGATGCGGCGCCAGTTCGTGCAGCAGAGGCTCCCGCCGCACGGACGCCCCACCCGGCTCGGTACCGGCGTCGTCCTTCCGGCCCCGCGGCTTCCTCCCC
>JALGWA010000282.1 GCA_025774425.1 bacterium | reverse complement strand
GACCGTGGTCGAGGAGAAGCCCAAGGCCGAAGAGGAAGTCCTGGCCGAGGGCGAGGAAGCGGGCGAGGAAGCCGGGGAAGAGGAGAAGAAGGAAGGCGACAAGAAGGAGCCGGACGCGGCCTCTTCGTCGGAGTAGGCCGGCTTGCCTGCAGTGCTGGGACTCGGCAATCCCGGCGATCGCTATTCGCATACGAGACACAACATCGGCAGGGACGCGGTCGCCGGTTTGATCGCGAGACTGGGCGCCGCCGTGGGGCCGGGCCGCGGCGAGTTCGTTTTCGCCAGGGATCCTTCCCGGGATCTCGTCATGGCCCTGAACACGACCTACATGAACGCGAGCGGCGTCAGCGCCGTGGATTTGCTGCGGTATTTCGAGATCGAGCCCGCCGACCTGCTTGTCGTCTGCGATGACTTCAACCTGCCGTTCGGAACGCTGAGAATCAGGCCGGGCGGCGGCGACGGCGGCCATAACGGGCTCGGTTCCATCATCGCGTCGCTGGGTACTCGGGAGTTCCCGAGACTGAGGATAGGCATCGGACCTCTTCCCGACGGAGTCGACGCCGCGGATTTCGTCTTGTCCGGGTTCACCGCGGACGAGAGGGAACGACTTGACGAGATTCGCGCCGCCGCCGGCGAGGCGATGCTGGCCGTATTCCGGGACGGCCTGGAACGTGCCATGAGCGCGCACAACAGGAGGGTGGTGGAGTAGTGGAGATAGGACTGGTGGGACTTCCCAACGTGGGCAAGTCGACTCTCTTCAACGCGCTCGCCAGGGCGGACGCGGCCGCCAGCAACTATCCCTACTGCACGATCGATCCCAATGTCGCGGTGGTGGAGGTCCCCGACGAGAGATTGGACAGGCTCGGGGACCTCCTCAAGCCCAGGACCCTCACCCACCCGCTTCTCAGGTTCGTCGACATCGCGGGGCTGGCGCGGGGCGCGAGCAAAGGTGAAGGTCTCGGCAACATGTTCCTCTCGCATATACGGGACGTCGACGCCATAGCCCATGTGGTCAGGTGCTTCGAGGATCCCGGCGTGGTGCACGTCGAGGGGGAGATCGACCCCGTGCGCGACATCGAGGTCGTCGAGACCGAGCTCCTCCTTTCGGACCTGGAGGTCGTAGAGAGGCGGCTCGAGAAGATTTCGAAGGTCGCGAAGTCGGGCGATGCCAAGGCCCGAAAGGCGCACAAGTTCCTTGAGGGAGTCAAGGCTTGTCTCGAGGCGGGGAGGCCCTTCGACCCCGGCGGCGCGGGCGACCCGGATCTCGTGCGCGAACTGGCCGATCTCCGTCTCCTCTCCTCCAAGCCCTCGCTTCTCGTCGCAAACGTCGGCGAAGAAGTCGGGTCGGCGGTTTCCGCGGAATGCGCCGGCCGGATCGAGGCGCTGGCGCGCGACCGCGGGTGGTCCGCAATCAGGGTCAGCGCCAAGCTGGAAGCCGAGTTCGCGGAGCTCGAGCCCGAGGAGGCGGCCCCGCTGCTCGAGGAGTTCGACTTCGACAAGTGCGCCCTGGACCGGTTCGTTAGGGCTTGCTATGATCTGCTCGAGGTGGTAACCTTCTTCACGGTCAAGGGTGAGGAAACAAAAGGGTGGACTGTACGCAGGGGCACGAGCGTGCGGGAGGCGGCGGGGAGGATCCACACCGACATGTACGAGAAGTTCGTCTGCGCCGAAGTGGTCGCCTTCGATCACCTGATCTCCTGCGGGGGCATGCGACAAGCCAGGGAGAATGGACTTGCCCGAACCGAGGGCAGGGAATATATAGTAAGAGATGGGGACGTTATACTCATCAAGTTCGGAAAGTGAAAGGGGCGGACAGTGAGAGAGTACGAGACGATCTTCATTCTCGATCCCAACCTGGGGGAGAACGAGGTGAGGCAAGAGGTCGACAAGATCCAGAATGTGATCACGGGGCTCGACGGGGAGATTCTCGGTGTCGAAGCCCCGAGCAAGCGCAAGCTGGCGTATGAGATAAAGGGTAAGACCGAGGGCATCTATACGCTCATAAGGTTCAAGTCCGACCCGGCTGGAATCGGGGAGATAGAACGGGCGTACAAGCTCAATGAGAGAGTACTCAGGCATATCGTGGTCAGTTGCCCGGAGCGCGGCGGCGGAACGGAGTCCCGGGGAGAGCAGGAGGCTGTCGGTCAGTAGTCTGTCGGGGTTCTGAGTGACAGGGGGGACGAAAGATGGCGGACATCAGGTTGCCTGAATTGAACAAGGTCATATTGACCGGAAGACTGACGCGCGACCCGGAGCTGCGCCGCACGGCCGCCGACAGGGCGGTGACGCGGATGGGCACCGCCACGAACCGCCGCTACAAGGCGCGCGACGGCGAGTGGAAGGAGATGACCACTTTCGTCAATGTTGTGGTCTGGGGGAGGCAGGCGGAGACCTGCGCCGAGTACTTGCGCAAGGGCAGCGCCGTGTTCGTCGAGGGCTGGCTCAACAGCAGGAGCTGGGAGACCCAGGACGGCCAGAAGAGAAACACGATCGAAGTCCAGGCCGACAGGGTCCAGTTCCTCGACCGCTTCGCCAGGCCCGAAGTGCCCGAGGATGAGTTCGTTGAAACCGGCGGAGGCGTAGGCGGCCTCGCCGATCGCGACAGCGACAGCGATGATGTGCCTTTCTAGCAAGGATCCGAGGAGGTAAACGTAGTGGCCAGAGATTACAGACGGAGGAAGGTCTGCTTGTTCTGCGTGGACAAGATCCCGTACATCGACTGGAAGGACGAGCGCAGGGTTTCCCGGTACGTCACCGACCGGGGCAAGATCGTGCCCCGGAGGATCTCCGGGCTGTGCGCCAAGCACCAGCGCCAGCTGACGACCGCCGTCAAGCGGGCGAGGCACCTTGCACTCTTGCCTTTCACGTCGGAGCAGTTCAAGTAGAGAGGAAGGGAGCGAAATGGAAGTCATCTTGCTCGATGACGTGAAGAACCTGGGAAGGAGCGGCGAGAAAGTCCAGGTGAGGGACGGATACGCCAGGAACTACCTGTTGCCGAGGATTCTCGCCCTGCTGTCCACGGCGAGCGGCCTCAAGATGCTGAAGGAGGAACAGAGAAGAAGGGCGGTCAGGGAAGTCAAGATGCAGCGTGAAGCGGAGGAAGTCGCCAGGGCTCTGAACGACGTCTCCTGCACGGCCGAAGTCGAGGCCGGAGAAGACGACCGCGTGTTCGGAGCCGTCACCAGCGGCGACATCGCGGAGCTGCTCCGGAAACAGGGCTTCGACGTCGACAGGAAGAAGATAGCACTGGAGGAACCGCTCCGCGCCCTGGGTGTTTACACAAGATCTGGGTCGTGAAGAAAACGAGCTGACGAAAGGGGGAGTTCACCTTGTCAAGGAGCGCCGGAGTTCTACTGATCGTGTCGGCGGCGGTCTGCGTGTGGCTCGCGTGTGCGAAGGAGCCCGAAGAGGGCGTGCTGGCCAAGGTCGGCGGGACTTCGATAACCGAGGCCCAGCTCGAAGAGAGAATGGAAGGGATGCCGGCGTATATGCGCAAGCAGTTCGAGACGCCCGAGGGCAGGAAGCGGCTTCTGGACGGACTGATCCAAGAGGAGCTCTTTTACAAGGACGCGCTGGCGATGGGGCTGGACAAGCGTGCGGACGTCAAGGCCGATCTCGACAGGATCGGACGGAACGTGCTCATCAGGCACTACTATGACAAGGTCATCGAGGTGCGGTCCGCAGTCGCCGATTCCGAGTTGACGCAATACTACGAACAGCACCCCGAGGATTTCCGGGTCGGGGAAGGCGATTCGATCCGCCCCTACCCTGAAGTCAAGGAGGACATACGCTCCAGGCTCACTTACATGAAGCGCAAACAGGTTCATGACGACCTCCTGGCTGAGTGCAAGGCCAAGTACGACGTGACGATCGCCCCGGACAGCGTCGTCATGTCGGAAGACATGGATCCGGACGTGGAGTTGGCCGTCGTCGGGGGCAGCGCGATCGTGCAGGCGGACCTCGACGAGAGACTGGACGCCATGCCGGCGTACATGCAGGAGCAGTTCAGGACCCCGCACGGCAGGAAGCGTCTTCTCGACGGCGTCGTCGAAGAGGAGGTGTTCTACCGGGAGGCCAAAGCGAACGGGCTCGATCGGCAGGCCGACTACGAGCAGGAAATGGAGAGGACCCGGAGGAACATTCTCATAAAGAAGTACTATGAGATGGCCATGGAGCAGCGCAGCGAACCGACCGACGACGAG
>JALGWA010000281.1 GCA_025774425.1 bacterium | reverse complement strand
TATGCTGGCCGGCGGCGGCTCGAGGCCGTGGACCGCGGGCACATAGACGCCCTCGATCTCCGCCAGGTTCTCCAGTATCCGGCGGCGCGGGAGGCCTGCTTCCTTCGCCCCGAGCAGCGCGCTCGAGATCTCCAGGGACACGGTCTCGCCGTCGCCCACGGCGAAGGCGTCCACGAAGGCCGCCATCGGGGCCGGATTGGCGGCGGACGGCCCACCGGCTATTACGACGGGGTCTCCGTCTGCGCGCTCGCTCGACTCGAGCGGTACGCCCGCGAGGTCGAGCATGGCGAGCACGTTGGTGTACTGGAGCTCGTGCTGGAGGGAGAAACCCAGTACGTCGAATTCGCCCGCCGGCAGTCTGGTCCCCAGGCCGAACAGGGGCATGTTGCGGGCCTTCATGAACGCGGCCATGTCCTCCCAGGGCGCGAACGCGAGGTCGGCCATGAAGTCTTCGTGACTGTTCAACACATGGTAGAGGATGCGTATCCCCAGATGGGACATGCCTATCTCGTAGAGGTCGGGAAAACAGATGAGGAACTTCAGCCGCCCCTCGACCTTCCGGGGAAAGTTGACCTCGTTGTCGAAGTAACGCCCCGGCTTGCGGACGCACTGCAGCAGCTCGGAGATCGTCGCGTCACTGAACTTCGTGACCAAGGGCCATACCTCGCTTGAGCGGGAGACGGCGGCATGGGTGCACCCGGCTCGTCACGCCACCTCTTCGAAACCTCTCTTCAGGGCCTGCCTGTCGAGGTCGATCAGTCCCATCGCCCTTTCGGAAAGGACCTTCTCGAGGCTCTCGCCCAATGTCTCCAGGTTCACGACCCCCGTCTTCTTGACGATGCCGCCGAGCATTACCATATTGGCGGCCCTGACGTCGCCCAGACTCTCCGCGACCTCGTTGGCGGGGACCCTTATCTCCGTGACATCGTCGCGTTCGACTCTCCTGTCGATCAGCGAGGAGTTGACGAAGATGATGCCGCCGGGCCTGACGCGGCTCTCGAACTTGTTGAGTGACGCTATGTTCATCGCGACAACGCAATCCGGCTGGTTGACTATCGGGGAGGCGATCTCCCTGTCGGAGACGACGACCGAGCAATTGGCCGTTCCCCCGCGCATCTCGGCCCCGTAGGACGGGAAGAAGGTCGTGTGCTTTCCTTCGACCATCGCCCCGTGGGCCAGCAGCGTACCCATCAGCACGACCCCCTGGCCGCCGAAACCAGCCATAATCGTTTTCGTAGTCATCGAATCCCCCTTGAATTCACTCGCTTCTCACTTCTGCTCCTTGGCGGTGACGTCCCTGAATACGCCCAGCGGATAGTACGGGACCATGTTGTCGTCCACCCAGTCCACGGCGTCCTTGGGAAGCCGGCCCCAACCGGTGGGACACTGTGAAAGGATCTCGACGAGAGAGAATCCCAACCCCTCGTCCTGCACCTCGAACGCCTTGCGCACCGCCTTCGCGGCCTTGATGACATGCGCCGGCGTGTTGACCGCGACCCTCTCGAGATAGGCGACGCCCTCGAGGTCCTTCAAGAGCTCGCAGACGCGGACGGGATAACCCGCGACCTTCGGGTCCCGGCCCAGCTTGCTCGTCGATGTCTTCATGCCGACCAGCGTCGTAGGGGCCATCTGTCCGCCCGTCATGCCGTAAATGGCGTTGTTGACGAAGATGACGGTTATCATCTCGCCGCGGTTGGCGCTGTGAAGCATCTCCGCGGCGCCGATCGAAGCCAGGTCGCCGTCGCCCTGATGAGTGAACACTATGGAATCGGGCTTGGAGCGCTTTATGCCCGTCGCCACAGCCGGCGCCCTCCCGTGCGCCGCCTGGACGAAATCGAAGTCGAAATAGTCGTCCGCGAACACCGAGCATCCCACCGAGGCCACGCCGATGCACCTGTCCTTGAGACCGAGCGCGTCCACGGCCTCCGCCACCAGCCTGTGGGCGAGCCCGTGACCGCAGCCCGGGCAATACATGTTGGGTTTGTCGCTCAGGCTCTCCGGCCTTCCGAATACTTTCTTCAAGTCATCCACCTCCAGCCTCATTCAGCCGCTTCGGGAAAGACCTCCACGGGTCCGTCGCTTGCCCTTACCTTCTTCGCCGTCTCGATTATCTCCTCCTCGGCCGGCAGCCCGCCGCCCGTGTGCGCCAGGAGGGACACGTCCGTCTTCCCGGCGACGCTGAGCAGTGCGTCCTCGTACATCTGACCCAGGCTCATCTCGACGACGAGGAACCTGGCCCCCTTGTCCGCGTACTCCCTGATGATGTCCGCCGGATAGGGCCACAGCGTGATCAGCCGGATGATGCCGAGCCTGATGTCCCCGGACTCCCTCGCCGCCGCCACCGCCGACTTGGCCACTCTCGCACTCGTCCCGTATGCGATGATGATGACCTCGGCGTCGTCGACGGCCGTGAGCTCGTAGCGCTGCTCCTTCTCCGCGATCTCCTTGTACTTCCTGAAGAGCTTCATGTTGTGCTTCTCGAGCGTGCCGGGGGCGAGCCTCACCGACGTGATCATGTGCTTCTCCCTGCCGGCGGAGTTGCCCAGGCTCCATGCGCCCTTGGTGCCGGGGTCGTATTCGACCGGTTCCCTGAGCACGATCGGCTCCCTCATCTGTCCGAGTATGCCGTCCCCCAGTATCATCGCGGGATTTCGGTACTTGTCGGCGAGTTCGAAACCGAGCATCGTTATGTCGAAGAGCTCCTGGACGGTGCTCGGGGCGAGGACGATCACCCTGTAGTCGCCGTGGCCCCCGCCGCGTGTCGCCTGGAAGTAATCGGACTGGGCCGGGGCGATGTTGCCGAGCCCGGGGCCTCCCCGGACTATGTTGGCGTAGAAGCAGGGGAGCTCCGCCCCGCACATGTAGGATACGCCCTCCTGCTTGAGGCTTATGCCGGGACCGGATGACGAGGTCATGGCCCGCGCTCCCGTCGCCGCGGCGCCGTAAACCATGTTGATGGCTGCGACCTCGCTCTCGGCCTGCACGAAGGCGCGGCCCGCCTTGGGCATGTGGTACGACATGTACTCGGTCAGCTCGTTCTGAGGCGTAATGGGATAGCCCGCATAGAAGGTGCAGCCCGCCCTTATGGCCGCCTCCCCTATGGCCTCATTTCCCTTCATCAACACTCTGTCTTCGGGCATATCTACCTCCCCGCTCTCGCCTACTTGTAGACTTCGATAGCGACCTCGGGGCACATGATCGCGCAGATGGCGCAGCCTGTGCACTTATCGGGGTCGAAACACTCGGGATAGTGATAACCTTTCTGATTGAAATCCGCCGTGAATCTCAGGATCTCCTTCGGGCAGTTGATCATGCAGAGCTC
>JALGWA010000280.1 GCA_025774425.1 bacterium | reverse complement strand
TCCCGGCAGCCTGAAATCGCGCGGCCTCGTCGCGGACGTCGGCCGCGCCGTCTCCGACGTGCAGAGGGCCCTCGAGGGGCGCGGGGCCGGGGACGGGACGTAGCGAGGTGGGCCGGAGCGGCGCATGAAAGAGATCGAGATAACACTCAAGGTGAACGGCGAGGACTTCCGGGTCGAGGTCGACCCCCGCACGAGCCTCCTCCGCCTGCTGCGCGAGCGCCTCGGCCTCACCGGGACGCGGCAGGGTTGCGGCAGGGGTGACTGCGGGAGTTGCACCGTGCTCGTCGACGACAGGCCGGTTCTCTCGTGCATAATGTTCGCCTTCCAGGCCGACGGGAAGTCGGTGACGACGATCGAGGGCGTGGCCAAGGGCGACCGCCTGAGCCGCCTGCAGGAACTGTTCGTCGAGCGCGGGGCGATTCAATGCGGCTACTGCACTCCGGCGATGATACTCGTCGGCGAGTCCTTGCTCAGGCGGAACCCGAGTCCGACGCGCGAGGAGATAAGACGGGCGATCTCCGGGGTGCTCTGCAGGTGCACCGGATATGAGAAGATAGTGGACGCCATCGAAGAAGCTTCGACGGAAGAGGGAAGGAGGTAGAGATTGGTAACGGCGAGAAGCGGCGATCTCCTGCTCGTCCGCCTGGCTCACGGCGATGACTTGCTTGCCGGTCTCGAGTCCGCCCTGGTCGCGGAAGGGGTCGACTCGGGTGTCCTCGTCGGCGCGGTGGGCATGCTGAGCGACGTCAAGCTCGGCTACTACGCCGGCGACGGGCGATACGAGGTCTTCGACGTCGGTGAAGAGGTCGAGCTCTGCTCGGCCAACGGCAATATCTCGAGTTTCGAAGGGGACTATGTCATTCATATGCATGTCACCGCCGGCCGCAGGGGCGGCGCCGCCGTCGCCGGCCATCTCGTATCTGCGAAGGTTCACATGACCGGTGAGCTCGCGGTGATGGTCTCGGAGGTCGGGATGGTGAGGAAAGTCGATGAAGACACGGGGCTCAAGCTGCTCTGGTTCGAGAAAGGGACCGACGACAGGAGGTAGAGTGATGAAGCTTGCGGAGAGAATGTCGAGACTCGGGACCGAGAGCGCCTTCGAGGTGCTCGCGAGAGCCAAGAGCCTCGAGGCGGAGGGTAAGGAGATCATCCATCTCGAGATCGGTGAACCCGACTTCGACACCCCCGACAACATCAGGGAGGCGGCCGTCAAGGCGATCTGGGACGGGTACACGCATTACTCGGCGGCGCAGGGAATCGTGGAGCTGCGCAACGCCGTCGCGGAGGTCGACTCCCGGAGGAAGGGCCTGGAGATCAAGCCCGAAGAAGTCGTCGTCACGCCCGGGGCGAAGCCGATCATGTTCTTCGGCATGCTCGCGCTCGTCGACGAGGGGGACGAGGTGATCTACCCGAATCCCGGTTTCCCGATCTACGAGTCGGTGATCGAGTTCCTCGGTGCGAAGGCCGTTCCGATCCAGCTCCACGAGAGCAAGGGCTTCTCGCTGGACGTCGGTGAGCTGAAGAGCAAGATCACGTCCAAGACCAAGATGATGATCATCAACTCGCCCCAGAACCCCACGGGCGGAGTGATCCCGAAGGAGGATCTCGAGGCCATAGCGGCCCTGGCCGTGGAGAACGATTTCTGGGTGCTCTCCGACGAGGTCTACTCCGAGATCATCTACGAGGGTGTTCACAACAGCATCGCCGTCTTCCCGGGCATGCGCGAACGCACCATCATCATCGACGGCTACTCGAAGACCTATGCGATGACGGGTTGGAGACTCGGCTACGGCGTGATGCCGGCGGAACTCGCCCAGGCGATGACCCAGCTTCAAATCAATGCGACTTCCTGCACATGTACGTTCACTCAGGTCGCAGGAGTCGAGGGCCTCAAAGGCGATCAGGCGGCCGCGAAGGCGATGGTGGCCGAATTCAAGAAGCGGCGCGACGTCATCGTCGAGGGCCTCAATGCGATCGACGGCATCACCTGCCTGCTGCCCAAGGGAGCGTTCTACGTATTCCCGAACATAACCGGGACCGGCGTGACATCGCAGGAACTTTCCGACAAGCTGCTCTACGAGGGCGGCGTAGCCGTATTGCCGGGCACGGCCTTCGGGAGCTTCGGTGAAGGGTATCTCAGGCTCTCATACGCCAACTCGGTCGAGAACATCCGGAAGGCCTTGGCGAGCATCGAGAAGACCGTCGCCGGTTTGAAAAAATGAAAGTCGAGAGGCACGCCGCCCTGCGCGCGGCGCTCGGTCTGGCTCCGGGGGATCTCGTCGGCATAGCCGGCGCAGGCGGCAAGACCTCTCTCATGTACCGGCTCGTGCGGGAGTTCACTGCGTCGGGCGTGCCCGTCGTCGCGACGACGACGACGAGGATACTGAATCCCGGCGGGGGCGCGATGCCGGAGGTCGTGCTCGGTGAGGGCAATGCGTCGCATATCGAGGTCCTGAGAGGTCTCATCGAGAGCCGCGGCCTGGCCCTCACGGGCAAGTCGGAAGAGAACGGCAAGATAATCGGGCACGATCCGGAGTTCGTGGACGAAATCCACGCCGGGAATCCCGGCTGGGTCGTGGTCGCCGAGTGCGACGGCGCCCGGGGCGCGTCGCTCAAGGTGCCCGGGTCGCATGAGCCCCGGCTGCCCGGGCTGACGAGCGCGTACGTCGTGGTCGTGGGAGCGGATTGCATCGGCGGGCAGGTCATGTCCGCACGGGTCTACAATCCGGACGCCGTGGCCGATGTCGCGGGCGTGACTCCGGACGCGCCGGTGGACGACGGGGTGATCGCGGCGGCGATACTGTCGCCCCGGTCCTACCTCGGGCGGAGGCCTGCGGATGCGCGCATGTTGGTCCTTGTCAACAAGGTTGACCCCGGCGACGTGTTTCCCGCAGGCGGGTGCACGGCGGTCGAGGGCAGCCCGGTCGCGGCGCTGGCCGGCCGGCTCGTCCGATCCCGGGACGTAGACGGTGTCGTGCTGGGTTCGGTGGGCGGGGCGGCGGCGGAAGTCTTTGCGGTTGTGAGGTGAGTCGGGCGTGAACATCGATTGCCTGCTTCTGGCCGGTGGGTCGTCCAGGAGGATGGGTGAACCCAAGTTGCTTGTCCGCGTGGGAGCCCGTACAATGTTCGAACATGCGCTGGCGGCTCACCTCGCGAGCGCGGTGCGGGGAGTGTGCGCCGTCGTGCCGGGCTGGCTCGAGGGCTTCGCGGCCGTCATGGAGCGCATGAGAAGCGACCGCGTCGACTTCGTAGTCCTCGAGAAGGAATGCGAGATGAGCCGTTCTCTCAAAGACGGCTGGAAACATATCATGGAGAAGCGGCGGCCGGAT